>CAYUDC010000004.1:58837-60448 GCA_964443415.1 uncultured Chitinophaga sp.
TCCAATATTTAGATATTGCCAGCCAAGAGGCTATATCTGCTTTTGTGACAAAGGTTAGCGCAAGCTATCCTCAAATACATTTATTGATAAACAATGCCGGTATAAGTCAGCGTTC
Organism: uncultured Chitinophaga sp.; assembly: GCA_964443415.1. Lineage (GTDB taxonomy): Bacteria > Bacteroidota > Bacteroidia > UKL13-3 > UKL13-3 > B1. The sequence continues at coordinate 58,953 of CAYUDC010000004.1, forward strand.
GCAAGCCGAAGAAACCCCCATTGAGGTGGATAGGAAAATTATGGAAGTAAATTTCTTTGGACAGGTTGCCCTTACCAAAGGTCTTTGGCCATTGTTATTAGCAGCACCTAAGGCAAATATTGTATTGATAAGCTCTGTGGTTGGAACTTTTGGTTTCCCTCAACGCAGCGCTTATTCGGCCTCCAAGCATGCCCTCGAAGGATTTTTTGAATCTTGGATGCTAGAGAATAAACATGGCCATGTGCATTTTACCACCGTATCGCCTGGGCGTATTAAAACCAATATTTCATACAGTGCGCTTAAGTCGGATGGCACCCCGCACTCTGTAATGGACGATGGACAAGCCAAGGGCATTTCGGCAGAAGATTGTGCTAAGAAAATTTTAGCGGGGGTATTAAAAGATAAGCGAAAAATTTATGTAGCAAAAGGTGAAATGGTATTGGTTATACTTAGAAAAGTAATTCCATTTATGTATTTTAGGCTCGTTAAAAAATTAAAACTTTCATAGATATATATGGCATATATTTCCGGAATTCAGCAGGTTGGAATTGGGTGTGTTAACTCCCCAGAAACTTTTAAATGGCTTAGAGGTGCTTTAGGCGTAAATGTTCAAATTTTTGATGATGAAGCACAAGCCCCATTAATGACAAAATATACAGGAGGGGAAGTACATAAACGCAGAGCCATTTTAGCCATGAACATGAATGGGGGAGGCGGAGCAGAGATTTGGCAGTTTACTAGCCGCACACCTTCTAAGGGGCCGGCCATAGAGATTGGCGACTTAGGCATCAATGCGGTAAAGTTTAAATCCACTCATCCTGCACAATCTTTTGCCGCCAATCAAGCAAAAGGCCTACAGGTAAGTAATATTGGGGTTGATCCAAAAGGTGATGATACCTATATGTTAATGGATAAAGCCGGAAATGCCTATCAGGTGGTAAAGGATAGTAGTTGGTTTAAAAACGCCGCCTACATGCAAGGAGGCGCCTGCGGCGCCTTGATAGGTGTTAGCAACATGGATGCCTCTGTTGCTTTTTATCAAAACGGATTGGGAATTAATACCATTGTTTACGATAAAACAGGTACTTTTAACGACCTAGGCGAGACGAATAAAAACAAACAATTTAGAAGGGTGCTGTTGCAATTTAGCAACCCATTTACAGCTCCTTTTAGTAAGCTCTTAGGCGATGTACAAATAGAACTTATACAGGCACTCGATAGAAAACCTACCAAGACTTTCGAAAATAGATATTGGGGAGATTTGGGTTTTATACACCTTTGTTTTGATGTGCCTAATATGAATCAACTGAAAGGCAATCTAGAGAAGTTTAATTACCCACTTACCGTGGATAGCGGTGATACTTTTGATATGGGTGAATCTGGCGGAAGATTTGCCTATGTAGAAGACCCAGATGGTACTTTAATAGAAATGGTTGAGACCCATAAAGTGCCTATTCTTAAAAAGTTTAATTGGTTTTTAGATTTAAAGAAACGCG
>CAYUDC010000005.1:0-59455 GCA_964443415.1 uncultured Chitinophaga sp.
GCTATCAAGCTAAAACTACTCGTACTCTTGCCAAAAGATTACGTGCAAGCACAGTTAAAAGTGAAGCAGAAGCTTTGCTAAAAGAAGTGAGTGCAATGTTAGACAAGTTAGCTAAGCGTAACATTATTCATAAAAACAAAGCTGCCAATCAAAAATCAAAATTGGCAAAGGTTGTTAATAAGGTTGGAACTGCAGTAGTAGCAGAGAAAAAAGTTACTCGTAAAAAGAAATAATCATTGATTTTATATCATGAAAAAGACCTCCCTTGGAGGTCTTTTTTTTTCCTATTTACCAGATTAAGTTGCTCTTAGAATGGTGCATCTTCCATAGCCCTTTTCTACTTTTGAGCAATGGAAACCTACGAAACAAATGTGGCTATTAAATTTTTAGCCGAGGATGAAAAGCCTAGGGAAAAACTAATGCAATATGGCCCAAACCATTTATCAAATGCAGAGTTGCTAGCCATATTAATTAACAGCGGCAACAAAAAATCTTCAGCTTTAACACTTGCCCGAAAAGCACTTGGGTCAGCCCAAAACGAACTTAGAAATCTACAAAAAATGAGTTGGAAAGAGCTTAGCCGTATTAATGGAATAGGTTCTGCCAAAGCCGTGATGTTAACAGCTGCCTTTGAAATAGGCAAAAGGCAAAGGGAAGAAGAGGCAAAAAAAATAACAAAAATAAGATCGAGCCAAGAGGTATTCCTGCAATTTGAACATATACTAGAGGATAAAACCAATGAGGAATTTTGGATGCTTCTGCTTAATAGGGCTAATGGCATAATTTCTAAACAAAAAATAAGCGTTGGCGGCATTTCTGGCACGGTAGTAGATCCAAAAGTAATCTTTGGATTGGCCCTAAATGAATCGGCTTCAGCTATCATACTTTGCCACAATCACCCCTCAGGAAATCTTACTCCTAGTCAACAAGATATAGACATTACCAGAAAACTAAAAGAAGGAGGCAAACTGCTAGACATTCTGGTTCAAGACCATATTATTATAGGTAATAAATCTTATTTCAGTTTTGCAGATGAAGGTTTAATGTAAAATCTTATTTTTGAGGCCCCATGGTACTATCCAATATTACTCGATTCAGAAAATGGATTAAACAATATCCAACCGCCAAAAAATTCATCAAATTTGGAATTGTAGGCGCAACAAGCGCTTCTGTAAGCTTAGGTGTTTTTTGGCTCCTTGTGAATCAATTTCCTGCATTAAACCTTTTATCAAAAGCCATTGGATATATTATGGGCTTTTTTGTAGGCTTTACCTTAAATAAATTTTGGACCTACATTGACCAAACGGAGGAAGACGAAAAATACCTACTAAAGTATATTTTGGTTTATGCCGTAACATTTGTGATATACCTTGCCCTAAACTTTGTATTCGACCACTTTTTACACCCCAATGAGTGGTTTGCAGTGATAACTCAAGGAATATTTGAAAACAGGTTAAGTAGTTGGCTAAACGAGAACGGCCCGCTAGTTTCTAATGTGCTAGCTATTTTTATCAATATTTTCTTGAACTTCTTTGGCACAAACAAACTTGTTTTTAGGGTGCCCGAACCAGACCATTTATTTGATTAACACTTGTAAAAAGGAATTTATTAAAAAAATTTAATTCCTAATAAGGCTTAGTCTTCATTATTCATTAATTTCTTATAAATATAAGATTAAAATTTCGCATTATTTTTCTATAATTGAAACTGAAAATATTTAAATCCAAATCATTCAGTGAATAAAAAATGAAAAATATTGATATCACTTGCGAGATACACCCACTGGCATTAATAGAAGATGGTGTCTCTATAGGAAAAAATACGAAAATTGGTCCTTTCTGTATTGTAAGAAAGGGTGCTGTAATAGGTGACAATTGCAAGTTTACCGCATATTGTGAAATAAGAGAAAATGTTATTATTGGAAATGGAACTACCTTTGGTAGTAGATGTACAATTTCTGCGAATGCGATAATCGGTAATAATGTAGTAATTAAATATGGTTTTGTTCTAACTGATACTCCAGATCTTGCCGAAGGGGAGCACAAAGTGGTGGGTAGCGTGGGTGATGAATGTTTAATCGGGGCAAATGTTACCCTAATGCCTGGATTCAATATTGGAAAAGGTGCCGTTATTGGAGCCTGTTCACAAGTTAGAAATAACATCGGGGAATTTGAAGTATGGTTTGGAAGCCCTGCAAAACAACATAGAAAAATGGAAAATGAACATTGAGTTAAAAACTTGGGACACTGAATTTTTTAAAAGAAACATATATTCAGTTAATTTTTTCGATTACGACTTTATTGATAAGAAGTCATTTACTGATAAGTTCTCTAATTTGTTTTTGTTTATTGATAAAGAGAAAGAGGGTCTTTTCGAAATTGTAATAGACTCTCAAAAGATGCCCTTTCTTAGTATTATAGAGTCAAATGGATTTAGACTCGTTGATACAAAAATTAGTTTTGAAACAGAAATTCAAAAGTCTAACCCAAGAAATTATTCATTCTCAGTTCCAGCTGGCTATTCTATAAAGCAATATGAAAAACAATATCTAAATGACTTATTGCAAATAGGTTACGACTATTTAATCGGAGACAAAAACTTATATAGTAGGTATAAATCGGATTACTATTCAGCCGATGAATGTGAGCTTTACTATTCTACTTGGATAAAAAATTCACTTGCTGACGAAAACACCTATTGCTCAATAATTGTAGAGGAAAACTCAAATATAGCTAAAGGATTCTTTATTTATAACAAACATAAGCCTAGAACATATAAAGGAATACTAGTTAGCATTAGTCCTGAGCTTAGGGGAAACAACTTACATTTAGGATTGCAAGAATATATTTTCAACGGCATTCAAGACGATTCCTTTATTGTTGAAAACGCCACACAACTTTCAAATCTTCCAGTTATAAAAAATCACTTTTTATCAAAACGAGAACCAAAAAAAATAGAATTTATTTATTTATTGGATAAACGAATAAATTAGCGCAATGCTTCAGAATTCACTTTATTCAATTATCATTCCAGTTTACAATACTGCTGATTCCCTAATCATAATAAGTGAAAGAATAGAAAATGTCTTTGCTAATTTACCCAATAAGTCATTTGAAATTCTTTTTATTGATGATTGCTCAACTAATCCAAAATCATGGGAAACACTTTCCAAACTGCAGAGTCAAAATAATAAAATAAAATGCATCAAATTCATGCGCAATTTTGGTCAACAGGCCGCCACTATCTGTGGAATGCGGCATGCAAAAGGCGATTTTATCATCACAATGGATGATGACCTACAACACAGTCCGGAAGAAATAACAGAATTAATGAAGTGGGAAGTTCATGATGCAGTAATTGCCCAATTCAGCGATAAACAGCATACCTTCTCTAAAAAACTATTTAGTAAGATAAAGTATTTCTTTGATAGAATAATCATTGGTAATCCCAAGAATATCAAATTGTCATCGTTTCGCTTAATAAATAAGGCTACTAAAGATGCAATACTTTCTCAGGCAAACACCCCATACCCATTTATTTCTGCAATGCTATTTTATGCTACAAAAGATGTAAAAGGGGCTAATTTAATTCATTCAGCAAGAACTGAAGGCCAAACTGGATACACATTCTATAAGATGATAAAACTGTTTAGTAATCTATTGCTAAACAACTCTTCAATTTTGTTAAGATTAGTTGGAAATTTTGGTATTTTCATTTCCATAGTTAGCTTTTCATTAAGCATGTATTTCCTATTCAAGAAACTAATTTGGGGTATAAAAATAGCAGGTTGGACATCTTTAATAATTTCAATACTTTTTATAGGTGGCCTCATACTGTTTAGCTTAGGCCTAATTGGGGAATACCTCATAAGAATTATTAAAAGTACAGAAAACAAACCTCTTTACTTCATTAAGGTCACTAAAGGTATTGATGATTAAGAAATAAACTCCTTTAAAAAATTACTTACTCAAATACATGCTTTTCTCTTTGTACAAATGCCTAAAGTGCGGATCTTGTAAGTCTTTTATAAATCGTATGGCCTCTCCCGTTGATTTCATTTCAGGACCTAATTCCTTGTTTACATTAGGGAACTTTTCAAAACTAAAAACTGGCTCCTTAATGGCATAACCTGTTAGTTTTCTTTCGAAAGTAAAGTCCTTTAATTTGTGTGTACCCAGCATTACTTTGGTTGCAATATTGATGTATGGAATTTGGTATGCCTTTGCAATAAAAGGTACTGTTCTACTGGCTCTTGGATTAGCCTCTATCACATATACCTTTTCATTTTTTATAGCAAACTGAATATTCAATAAGCCCCTAATGTTCATGCTCTTTGCTAATTTGATGGCATATTCCTCCATTTTGGCTTGAACCGTCTCACTTAAGCTAAAAGGTGGTAATACAGCAGAACTATCTCCCGAGTGAATTCCTGCAGGTTCAATGTGCTCCATCATGCCAACAATATGAACATCTTCTCCGTCACAAATTAAATCTATTTCGGCCTCCTCTGCTCTATCCAAAAAGTGGTCTATTAAACAACGATTGCCTGGCAAGTCTCCTAATAAGTCTATAACAGCTTGCTCTAAGTCTTCATCATTAATAACAATCTTCATCCCTTGGCCACCTAATACATAACTTGGCCTTACTAAAACAGGATAACCCACTTTATTTGCTACAACAATGGCCTCTTCTGCATCTTCTGCCACTCCGTAATCTGGATAAGGAATCTCTAGTTCTTTCAATAAATCAGAGAAGCTTCCTCTATCTTCAGAAATATCCATGTCTGGGAAACTTGTACCAATGATTTTAATCCCTAGTTCATGAAGCTTCCTTGCCAATTTAAGTGCTGTTTGGCCACCCAATTGAACTATCACACCTTCTGGCTTTTCTAAATCAATTATTTCCCTTAGTGTTTCCCAAAAAACAGGTTCAAAGTACAACTTATCGGCCATGTCAAAGTCTGTACTCACTGTTTCAGGATTACAGTTAATCATAATGGCTTCAAAACCTGCCTCCTTTGCCGCCAATAGCCCGTGTACACAACTATAATCAAACTCAATTCCTTGCCCAATCCTATTTGGCCCAGAACCTAACACTATTACCTTTTTTCTATTGCTAACCTTACTTTCGTTTTCACCATCAAATGACGAATAAAAATAATTGGTAGGCGATGGAAATTCAGCAGCACACGTATCTACCATTTTGTAGATTCTATGCAAATTCAACCTTTTGCGCAAGTTCCAAACATCGTCTTCGGTAGTATCTCCACCTAATAAGTAGGCAATTTGAATATCACTATATCCCTTTTGCTTTAATTCTACCAAAATTTCTTTAGGCAAATTTCCCAAGTTAAATCGCTTTGCATCATTTTCTAACCTAACCATATCATTGATTTGCGTTAGAAACCATCTATCTATTCTTGTTAATTTCTCCAATGAAGATATAGGCATACCAAGGCTTAAGGCATCCTTCACTGCAAATATTCGATCCCAACTTGGGTTCTTTAACTTCTCCACAATGTCTTCTAGTTTCCTTTGCTGGAATCCATCTGCCCCTAAACCATTGCGCTTTATTTCTAAACTCTGTGTAGCTTTTTGCAAAGCCTCTATAAAAGTTCTCCCAATACCCATTACTTCGCCAACCGACTTCATCTGTAGGCCAAGCGTTTTATTAGACCCTTTAAATTTATCAAAATTCCAACGCGGAATTTTCACGATCACATAATCGATAGCTGGTTCAAAATAGGCAGAGGTAGTTTTAGTAACAGGGTTTTTTAATTCATCCAGATGATAACCAATAGCCAATTTAGCAGCAATTTTAGCAATGGGATAACCCGTAGCTTTTGAAGCTAAAGCCGAAGACCTTGAAACACGAGGATTAATTTCAACTGAAATTATGCTCTCATCTTCTGGGTTTACAGCAAATTGAACATTACAACCTCCCGCAAAATTTCCAATAGAGCGCATCATGTGAATAGCCATCGTGCGCATCTTTTGAAAAACAGTATCGCTTAAGGTCATGGCAGGCGCAACCGTAATAGAGTCGCCAGTATGAATTCCCATTGGATCAAAATTCTCTATGGTACAAATAATTGCAACACTATCATTTTTATCCCTTAACAGTTCTAATTCATACTCCTTCCAACCAAAAACAGCCTTTTCTACCAGCACCTCGTGGGTTGGAGACGCGGATAAACCTCTTTGTAAAGCCGCATCAAGCTCTTCTTTAACCCATACAAAACCTCCACCCGTTCCACCTAAAGTATAGGAAGGCCTAATAACCAATGGAAAACCAATTTTTTGTGCTATTTCTTTACCCTCCAAAAACGAATTTGCCACTTTCGAATCGGCAACAGGTACGCCAATATCAATCATCTTTTGGCGAAACTTCTCACGATTTTCTGTGGTGTCAATAGCCGCAATATCCACACCTATCATGCGCACATTGTATTTGCTCCACAAACCCATCTCATCACATTCAATAGCCAAATTTAAGGCTGTTTGACCTCCCATCGTTGGTAGCACTGCATCAATTTGGTGTTCCATCAATATTTTCTCGATCGAATCTGGCACCAATGGCAATAAATACACATGATCTGCTGTCACAGGATCTGTCATGATGGTAGCTGGGTTACTATTGATTAATATCACCTTAATCCCCTCTTCTTTAAGCGACCTAGCAGCTTGAGAACCACTATAATCAAACTCACACGCTTGTCCAATTACAATTGGACCGCTACCGATAATCAAAACAGATTGGATACTTGTATCTTTTGGCATAATTAAACTTCCTCAGTGTATTTATATGTATAAATTATGCAAAGTTAACGCTCTTCATGGATTATAGAAAATAATATAGCAAATGTGGAAAGTTTCCTTCTTTTAATGCTATTTAAAGAGGAAAAAAACAGAAAAGTACCAAATTTTGGACACTGATATAAATTATGTGAATTACCAAAGCTTTGGCCCTAATTTGCAATGTTTTATGAACCGTATCATTCAAATATTCTCGGCTATTAGTTTGTTGCTATTTGCAGGCTTAATCACTTGGGTAGTAAGTGAAAAGAATCTTGCACCTAACGATAGCTTGCAGGTATTATATGAATCTAACATGAAGCCCTGCATGAATTATTGGACCACAGACCCTGCCTACACAGACACGGTAAGTATGCATATGCAGGCAATGAAATTGTACGATAAAGGAGAATACTCACTCGCTCTTTTGGCGTTTCAAAGGTTCGAGCCTAATGAAAAAGAATTAAGTCTTTATAATCTATATACTGGTATTTGCTTACTTGAATCAAATTTTAACTTGCTAGCCATTAGCAGGTTTCAAGAAGCAATTGAAACCGGGAATAAGTTTGAAATTATCCAACTTAGCAAGTGGTACTTATCTTTGGCCTACTTAAAAAGTGGTAGGCAAAAAGAAGCTATTGAAACCCTAAAAAAACTAGTTGAAGTAAATGCTTCTCAAAGATATCAAGCAGAAAATATCATGAGAGAAATTGATATCGCAAGCAACCCTATCAATCACCTTTTGGTATTTGTAACAAAATAAGCAACGAAACCTTCCTAGAAAGCTTCATTGCTTATTTTATTTATTAAAATCTTGCCGAAAGGGTCAAGAAAAAGTTAGTGCCTGCTGCTGGCAGGTACAAAGGAAACTGCCCTCTAGCACCCTGCGAATCGATGGTATTAAATCCTCCTAAACTGCCAGAAGGGGCATATTTAGCATTTAACATATTGTTTAACTGAAAACTTATTTGCCATTCAGATTTTTCAAACTTATCAATCTTGTAAGAAGCCCTTAAATCTATAGTAGTAAACGCAGGTAAACTCAAGTTATCATTTCCTGTATTATCAAGAAATTGCTTTCCAACATACCTGCCATTCATGGCCACATTTACCTTGCTATCTAAACTCCTAAACTGAACCCCACCCATATGAAGGTGAGTTGGACTAAATGCCAATGGAACATCTTTATAGGTTTTGTTTACAGTTATTGAAGCATCTTCAGCAGAAACAAATGTTTGGGTAAACTCCTTAGCCCCATTCATGCTTACATTTATATTCGCAAAAATCGAAAACATTTTATCAATGGGTAAAACCAGTTCAGATTCTAAACCCCTGCGCCAACTTCTACCGATATTTCCGGTAATAGGATATCCAAAATTATTTAAGGCCCCTGTTCCCACAATTTGATTGGTAAACTCCATAAAATACAGGTTTACAAAAAACTTAAATCCATTTGCTGCTATCCTATATCCTAATTCTGTATTCCAAAGTTGCTCTGGCTTAATTTCGTTTTGCTTTACATCTCTAGGAGCAAAATCATCCTGAAGATAATCAAACCTGGTGGGTTCTCTAAATCCTAGGCCTGTAAAGGCATATAATTTTGAAACAGCATTTAACTGATAATTAAAGCCCGTCCTTGGGTTTAAAAACAACCAAGACATGTTCTCTACCTTGCCAAAACTAGGTCTGATAGCCATTGCTTGATCCTGATAACCAAAGCTAGCATACCTTATTTGTAGATCTGTAAACAAACTCAACGATGAGCTAACAGCATAATTCATCTTAGAGAAGGCACTTAATTCTCTCTTCTTCCCTGTGTTTCTATACACCTCATGACCTGCAGAAATTCCACTCGGAAAAACTGTGGCACTAAGTGCCTCCATAAAATGATCGGCTTCAAAATAGTTTGCATGAATTCCACTGTTAAGCTCAAGCCTTTTGGTCTTTAATGTGTGCGTAACAAAGGCTCCATAAAATTTTTGATCTAGTCTATAAGAAGTCATCATGTCACCAGCAAGATAACTTGTATCGTTTCCTTCAATAAATGGAGGCATGTTAAACCAATCATAAGAAAAGCCCCATGAAGCTGGAAACAAAAATTGAAACTTTGGCGCTACGCCCCTTACAAAATAAGCGCTTGCCTGTAGGCTTTGGTTCAAACCGAAACTCCTAAAATATTGAACCTGATTAAACACTTGCCTAAAAGCGTCTGACTCGCCGTTAACAAAAGGATTTGATGTTGGATTATTGTCGAAGGTTTGCTTATCCACTCCCAAATATGAAAGCCTGTTTTGGGTAGCCCCACCAAAAGAGTTGAACCGAATAGCACCCTTTTTTAACAACCTAGTAACAGAAATCTGAAATGAATTTACTTCGGCTCGTGCATTATTCCTAAAGCCATTGGTGGTAATTCTACCAAACCTAAAACTACTTAACCATTTATTTTTTATTAAGCCACTTTGCAGGTTAATAGTCATTCGGTTTGAACCAAAAGAGCCCGCACCCAAGCTGATGGCAACAGATTTCTTCTGTTCTAATGCGGCCAAATTAATTTGAATAGAACCACCAAAGGCAGAGCTTCCATTGGTAGAAGTACCTAAACCTCTTTGAACCTGAATATCCTCTACTCCACTTAATAAATCGGCAAAATTCGCAAAAAACACCCCCTGATTTTCTGGGTCATTTACTGGTATTCCGTTAATAGTGGTATTAATTCGGGTTTGATCAATGCCACGCATTCTAAAAAAACTGTAACCAATGCCTGTTCCATTATCACTGTAGGCATTAATAGAGGGCAAATACTGCAGGGTAGAGGGCACATCAGCACCATAATAAAGCAATTTTAGTTGTTGCTTCTCGAGGGTACTAAAAGTAATCGGACGATTAAAAGATGGATTGATTTCTTTAATGACAAATTCTTGTAAACGTACTTGTTTAGAAGAAGTGTCTTGCTGTGCCCACGAAACGATAGGCAGCAGCATACTGGCTGATATATATATTATTTTTTTCATACTTTTCCCTTTCGCAGGCATTATCCTGATCAGGTTCAGAGGGTTTATTCTCAGCCAACTTGTAAAGTTTGGCACCCCTAAAGACAGCCACAAAACAAAACCAAATTTTAAGTAACACCAAATTTTACCGCTAAATTTTACCAATTAAACTATTTTGTAAAATTCTTGTCTTAACTATACGCATCTTTGAACACCAATTTTATAAGCTTTGAAAATAGAAAAAGTAACCTTACTATTTGTACTCGTAATCTCTTTTATATCGGGTTTTTCACAAAATTCTTCAGGATTAATTAAAGGCAGGGTTTCTGATAAAGCAAGTCTTTTGCCTATTCAAGGGGTGAGTGTGGCAGTGCTTAAAGGCTCCAAAGTAATTGCAGGTGCTTCAACAAATGATGTCGGTATATTTCAAATAAAAAATTTACCATTCGATACATTCACACTTCAAATTAGCTTCATTGGTTATGTTACTAAAAAGCAGCAAATCATTTTATTCGAAGCAGAAAAAATGGTGGGGAATATATTACTGGAAGCTGATGCTCAAAAACTTAAAGAACTCACCATTCAAACCAATCAAATAAGAGTAGAGCAAAAAGGCGACACCACAAGCATTAATGCAGACGCCTACAAGGTAAATAGGGATGCCACAGCAGAAGACCTTGTGAAAAAAATGCCTGGCATAACTGTAGAAAACGGAACAGTAAAGGCACAAGGAGAAGATCTTAAAAAAGTATTGGTTGATGGAAAGGAGTTCTTTGGTGATGACGCCCAAATGGCGTTAAGAAATCTTCCTGCGGAAGTTGTAGATAAGGTTCAGATTTTTGATAGGATGAACGACCAATCCCAATTTACTGGCTTTAGAGATGGTAATACGGATAAAACCATGAACATTACCACTAAGAATGGTAAAAATCAGGGTGCATTTGGAAAAGCTTATGCTGGCTATGGCACAGACAGCAGGTATCAAGCAGGAATAAGCCTCAACCAATTTAAAGGAAACAGAAGAATTACGCTATTAGGACTATCCAATAACATAAACCAACAAAACTTCTCTATGCAAGACCTATTTGGAGGTAATGCAGGAAGAATGGGAATGATGATGGCAAACCGTGGAAATAGCAGAGGTGGCCCTCCCATGGGTGGAGCCGGAGACTTTTTGGTGGGTCAACAAGCCGGTATTGCCAATACAAATTCTATTGGGCTTAATTATACCGATAAATGGGGTGAAAAAACTTCGGTTCAAGGCAGTTACTTTTTTAATGCCAGCAACACCTTTACACAAAAGGTTGTCAATAGAAATTTTCTGGTAAATCCAGAAATTAAACAACTTTACCTAGATTCTACAGGTAGCCAAAATGAAAACTTTAACCACCGATTTAACTTAAGGCTAGAACACAATTTTGATAGCATGAACTCTCTGGTATTCACGCCAAAAATTAATGTTCAAAATGCCAATATTTTTAGTGATCAATATGCCAGTAATTTTATTCAAGACACGTTCTTAAATCAAACCCAAACTAGCAGCAATACTCAAAATAATGGATATACCTTAGGAGGAAATGTGCTTTATCGCCATCGATTTAACAAGGTTGGGAGAACAATTAGTTTAAATCTAGGTGCTGATATAAATAGGCGAAATAGTGAGATTTTTCAAACTTCACTTAATTCTTTTTTAGATTCAAACAGCCTATTACAAAATAGAAGTTTTAGACAATTCGCAGAGTCTAATACTAATGGAAACGCATACAACGCCAATCTTACCTACACAGAAATGCTCAACAAAAGCCTACAACTTCAATTGAGCTACAACCCCTCTATCAACTTAAATTATACCGAACGACTCACAAACCGTTTCGACAGTGTTTCTAATGAATATATTATTATTGATAGCCTCTTGAGTAATACTTTCGATAACACTGTTACCACACAAAAAGGAAATGTGAGTTTAAATTGGATCAAAGAAAAATACTCTTTAACAATGGGTGTAACGCAGCAGTTTCTAACCCTGCAAAGCACTCAGAGCTTTCCTATCAATGATAATTTTAGAAAAGACTTTAGCAACCTTTTGCCAACAGCCAACTTCCAATACAAAATCAGTCAAGCAAAATCTCTTAGGATCATTTATAGAACCAACACCAATACTCCATCTGTTACGCAATTACAGAACGTAGTAGATAACAGTAATCCACTTATTTTAAGTTCTGGAAACCCTAACTTAAAGCAAGAGTACTCACATAACTTAATTGTAAGGTATGGCTCTAATAACTGGCAAAATGCTCAATCTTTCTTTGCCTTTGCCATGGCTTCGTTTACAAATGATTATATAGCCAATGCTAACTATACCGCCACCGAAGGTGCTATTAACATAAATGGCATTACTATTCCAAGAGGAGCTCAATTTACAATGCCCACCAATTTAAATGGTTATTTTAACTCAAGAAGCTTTATTACTTATGGCATCCCTGTAAAAAAGTTAAAAAGCAATGTTAACCTAAATGTTGGGTTAAACTATTCGATGATACCTGGATTGGTAAACGGCCTAAAAAACTCTGCTAATACCTTCAATATCAATTCTGGAATGGTGATTGGCAGTAACATCAGCGAAAAAATAGACTTTACCATCAGCCACAATGCAAACATCAATTTGGTAGAGAATACCCTATTAGTTTCACAGAACAATAATTACTTTATTAATACGTCCACTATTAAAGCCAATGTAATGCCCAATAGTAGCTGGGTTTTCTCAACTGACATTGCCTATACAAACTTTCAAGGATTAGGCAGCTCATTTAACCAAGACTTTTTCTTATGGAATGCCGGCCTTGGATACAGATTTCTTAAAAAAATGGGTGAATTAAGATTGAGTGTTTTCGACTTACTCAATCAAAATGCAAGTATCAACAGAACCATTACAGAAACTTATATAGAGGATAATAGAAGCAATGTGCTACAAAGGTATTTTATGCTAACCTTTACCTATAATATCAGAAGATTTAATTACAATGCTGCAAGCCAAAACAATTTATCACCAGGCCCAGGCGGACCGCCGCCGCCAGCACCAATAAAATAAAAAGGAGCAATTAGTTAAGGATAATTTTTTGTCTAAGCGCCTCTACCTTATCCCTTAAAACCCTAAAAAACTGATTACGTTGTTTTTCTGCCACCCCACTTATTAAAGTACTTTTTCTAAGTAAATTATTAAGCCAAAGCTCATTTTCATGCACAAAATCAGCACTGGTTGTGCTCATCATGTTAAAAGTATTATTGCTCACATAAGCAATTTTTGTTGACCCTATGTTTGCCAAAATGCTATTATTTCCAATCATCACCTCACTTTTATATAGCTTAAAGTTTTCTTTTCCACCTTCGCCAGGCTCGATGAGTTTACTGCTCTTTGCTGCCTTCCTTTGAACCAAGTTTAACTCTTCTGAATATAAGTCGCAGAGGTGTAAGGCATCTTGCTTCGAATTAAAAAACCCGCTTTCAAAAAAGTACTCAATTTGCTTTAAATTACTATTAATAGTGTCTTCTGTCCAAATTTCAACCGAGTGTATTTGATTGTAGTTTCTTAGCATTTCCTCTGCGCTTTGAATCATTTCTTCATCAATTAATCTCGGGTCGTAATTGTGCTCTGCATATTCAGGAGAGTTTAAAATAGATTTTAACCAGTAGAAAAGTTTAAATGCAATGAGGTCTTTATGAAAAAAATGGTGCCAAACAGGAACATCATCTGCTCCATACAATATTTGATTATTTACTGAGCCTCCTATTTTCTTAATGTCGCTTGCCAGAAAATATAACCACAACTTAAAGTTCTCTTTTTTGTCATCAAGCTTTAGATAATCAAAGGTTACCTTGTTACTCATGTGCTGAATATCTGGATCAAAAGAAACCTTAAAATGCTTACAGATAAGAGAAATCTCTTCAATGTTAAATAAGGTTTCGCACCTAATTCTTCTGTAAGCACTATCGGTGCTTATTTTTAACAAGTCGGCTAGTTCGTCTACAAAAGATACATTTTGTGGTACGGCAGTTTTAACCCGTGTAATAAATTGTTCTTGTATAATAAACGATTTCTTTTCCATAGCATTAAGGTTTTAAGGCTTTTAGGTCAGATTCTTTTAAACTGTATCCCCATTTTACCAATCCTTTGGTATCATAGCAAGTAATCAAGAGGGTTCGTTCTCCTCTTTTGGGGCCAGTAATGTTAATGGTGCAATAATTATTCTCTGCCACCAAAGTTCCAGGCACTCTTTGAGGATTGTCCTTTTCTGGAGTACTAGCCGCATTAGAAGCGCCTGCCGTAATAGAGCTAGAGGTTAAATCATAAAGTGGATAACCAAGCGTTTGAGCCACCTTATCATTTTTTAGAAGTTCTGTATGATGTCTATCTCCACTTAAAAAAATGACTCCGGAAATTTTCTGATCGACAATAAATTTGATGATTTCCTCACGTTCCTTTTTGTAATAATTATAAGACTCCTTATCCGTATTTTCATTAATAAACTGGCCGCCAATGGCTACAAACTTAAATGAAGCTTTACTATGCTTTAATTTGTTTTTCAACCAAGACAACTGTTGTTCACCCAACTGCGTTTTGTTATAAAATCTTTCATCTATATCAGATTCATCTCTAAAATAGCGGTCATCACAAAGGAAAAACTCCGCATCACTAAATCTAAAATTGCTATAAATGCCTTCACCGTTTTCGCCATATGCCTTGTTTCCCCAATAATCTTTAAACAATTGATAGGTTACGTCTTTAAACTCAAAGTGTTTATTGGCATCATTATCACCAAAATCATGGTCGTCCCAAATAGCATAATTATTTCTTTTTGCCAGTAAAGGTTGCAACTCTGGTAATGTCCTAGTATGACGATACCTATACTCAATACCGCTCTTGCTGCTATAATCTGCTTCTCTTAAATAAACATTGTCGCCCATCCATAGCATAAAATCTGCAGGGGTTTCGGTCATGCTTTTTAAAATAGCTGTTTGCTGTCCGTATGGCCTACCTGGCCTATCATAGGCCGAATCGTTAATGTACAAACACGAGCCTAGCATAAAAGTGAAATTAGGAGGAGATGTTCTCCACTCCCATAAAACCTTAGTAGTAATTTCGGTTGAATAAGGCAATGTTACTTTCTTTCCATCTAAATATATCGAGTATTCATAGGTACTGCCCATTTCTAGACCAGCTAATACAAATTTGCTAATCAATGGCAAACACAAGTCTTTATTCTTATTGGTTTCGGTTTGAACCAACGCTTGTTTAGCGCCTTTTTTCTGATATTGAATTCCGATGGTTTTGGCGCATTGGGTTTGAACCCAAATCAAAGCCTCTGTATGCTCAGCATAGCCGTTCATCGGACCCGCAATTATCCTTGGCTCATTACTTTGAGCAAAAATTTGGATGGAAAAAATGAGCAATAAAAAAGCAAAATATTTTTTCATACCCTTCAAATGTAAAGAAAAGTTTTAATGGATTAATTTAATATAAGTACTAAAAAGCTTTAATACCTTCGCAGAAATCATGGAAAACAGCAAAATCTCAAGCTATCAATTAGACGACGCGGCAAAAGCCAAGTGGTATAGAATTGTGTTCGATCTTAAAAAACAGTTCGGCAAAAAGCCCGATATGAACGGAATATTGTTTTTGATTGGGGTTCGGGAATTGGGTCAGGTAAGGGAATTTGCGAAACACGAGAAAATGGATTTAATGCACATTGCCACGTGTAAATTGCTAAGTTATGAGGGATATTATGCCTTTGAACACACCGATGAGGACGGTTGGCCTCATTATCGAATGATCAATAAACCATCCTTTGCAGACCTTTTATCCCAAGAAAATCTACTTAAAAAACTCATAGTAACCTACTTCGAGGAGAACGGGCTGTTGGAGTCGGTTCAAACCGAAGCCCCATAAACCTTTTCAATAGATGCGGTTAAAATTTTACAGGCTTGGTTAATCTCTTCTACAGTAATAGTTAGTGGGGGTGCGATTCTAATTTTATTAGAGGCAAACAAAAACCAATCACTTATAAGACCCTCTTGCAAGGCAATTTGTATAACCTTTACCGTGTTTTCAAACGAATCTAACTGCACGGCTAACATTAGGCCTTTACCATCAATCTTTTGAATGGCCGAATGTTGTAATAGCTTTCTAAATAGCATTTCCTTGCTACCAACTTCATTCATTAGGTTAGAGTCTAATAGTTCAATTATTCCTGCCAAAGCTGCAGCTGCCACCAGCGGATGACCACCAAAAGTAGTAATGTGCCCTAAAATAGGATGATGAGAAAAAGCATCCATCATTTTTTTAGAACTTACTACAGCACCAATGGGCATTCCTGCCCCAAGAGCCTTGCCTAAAAGTAAGACATCCGGAACAACCTGGTAATGCTCAAATGCAAACATTTTCCCTGTTTTTCCCATCCCACTTTGTATTTCATCAAAAATCAAGAGGCAACAATGTGCATCACATTGAAATCTAAGCTTATCTAAAAATGCCTGATCGGCCGGAATGTAACCGGCTTCTCCTCTAATTACTTCTACAATGACACAGGCTGTTTTCTCGGTAATCTCATTTAAACTATCTAGGTTATTAAATTCTAAAAACTTAACCTCTGGAAGCAATGGCCTATAAGCTTGCGTATACTCCTCCTCACTGTTTAAACTCAATGCTGCATGCGTGCTTCCATGATAAGCCTGTTTAAAGGCAATAATTTCTTGTTTGCCTGTAACCCTTTTTGCAAGTTTAAGTGCTACATCAGTAGCCTCTGCGCCTGAATTAAGTAAATACACCGACTGAAGATTTTCTGGCAATAAGGAACAAATTTGTTGGGCTAAAGCCACTTGAGGGGATTGAATAAACTCCCCATAAACCATCACATGTAAATGGCTATTCATCTGATTAATCATTGCCTGCTTAACACGCTCATTACCATGCCCTATATGGCTTACACTAATGCCCGAAATTAAATCTAAGTATTTCTTTCCCGCTTGATCTATTAAATAATTTCCTTGGGCACCAGCAATTTCAAGCATCAACGGAAATGGAGAGGTTTGGGCTTGGTGCAACAAAAATAGCTGTCGATTGTTAAGCTTCATATAAGTGCAAACAAAGGTAAAAATCTTACTTTTGCCGCCGTAAAAAAATTAGGTCATGGATAAAATAAAAATTGCTGTTGCTAAAGGAGATGGAATTGGTCCAGAAATCATGGATGCTGTAATCAAAATTTTTGATGCAGCTGGAGTTCCACTTGAGTATTCATTTGTTGACATGGGAAAAAGCTTTTACGACAAAGGCTTTAGTACTGGTATGACACCTGAAGCCAAAGAAACGGTTGAATCTTTAGGCATACTGTTTAAAGGTCCAATGGAAACTCCTAAAGGTAAGGGGGTTAAGAGTATCAATGTAACTGCCAGAAAAACCTGGAGCACTTACGCAAACAGAAGACATTTTAAATCCCTAAATGGGGTAGAAACCGTTTTTTCAAAAGCTGCCATTCCTATAGACCTTACCATTGTGAGAGAAAACATCGAAGGTACCTATGGAGGTATAGAGCATATGCTTACTCAAGATGTGGCCCTTTGCAGAAGGTTTATTACCAGACCAGGAAGTATACAAGTGCATAGATTTGCCTTTGAAATGGCAAAAAAAGAAGGCTTCAAAAAGGTTACCTGCGCCCACAAAGCCAATATCATGAAACTTACAGATGGTTTATTCTTAGAAACTTTTTATGAAGTTGCCAAAGATTACCCAGAAATTGAAGCCAATGACATCATCGTAGATGACTTAGCCATGAAATTGGTTAGCAAACCACAAACTTTCGAAGTGGTAGTGCTTACAAACCTACAAGGAGACATTATGAGTGATTTATGTGCTGGTTTGGTAGGCGGATTGGGCTTTGCACCATCGGCTAATATTGGTGATAACATTTCGATATTTGAGGCTGTGCATGGAACAGCCCCAGACATTATGGGAAAAAACATTGCCAATCCAACTGCATTGCTTTTAAGTGGGTTTATGATGTTAAGGTATTTGGGCTTGATGGATCATGCTAACAAAATTGAAAACGCCTTATTAGTTACCCTAGAAGAGGGTAATCATACTGGCGACTTTGGAGATAAGTCTAAGCCATCTCTCAACACCACAGAATTTGCAAACTCTATTATTGGTAATTTGGGCAAAACCCCAAGTAAGGGTGAGGCCAGAAAATCTGCTAGTGCAAATTCAACCCATAAACTACCTGCCTTACCTGCTGCTCAGAAAATGATGTTTTCGAAAGAAAGAAAACCAGAAGCAGTTATTGGCGTAGATTTATTTTTTGAGTCGCAAAAAACAGCTGCCGAAATTGCTCCTTTACTTCAAAAACACGAAAGAGATGGAGCAAAACTTATTATGATTTCTAATAGAGGTACTCAAGTTTGGCCCACTGGCTCTGTCTTTACAGAATGTGTAGACCAATATAGAGCTAGATTCGAAGTGAAAGAAGGTGTGAGTAGCTTAAATCAAATGATGCAATTGGCTTCAGATGCCGGACAAGACTTTTTTGTATCATCGGTTGAATTACTTAGAAGCTTTGATGGTAAGCCTGCTTACTCTTTAGCCCAAGGTCAATAAAACATAACATTACTATCTAATTGATAGATATAAAAGCCCTGCCCTAACAAGTAGGGCTTTTTATTTTGCTCCTTTAAAACCTCAAGCAAATCGCTCTTCATTACAGTTACTCTTTCTTTGTTATCAAACCATATTAAAGTATTTCTTCGGTTTGATCCAAGCCTTGAAATAAATGTACTTTCAGACTCGTTTTGAAAGGGTGTATACAAACACTGACTTTTTGTTAGCCACCAGACCAAATCGGGAAAATTACTGAGCAATTTCTCATCAATAAAATTGCTTCTCTTCTGTAAAATATGAGAAAAATACAAGTGCGACAAATATTGATCTCGCGAAGCTTGATGATGCTTCTTTGCCCAATTGAAAACTAAAACAATTTGACACAACAAGGTAGAAATTAACAAAATCTTGGAAATTTTGGCCCTACTAACCCTATTTTCTATGAAAAAAGCAGTAAAAACACCAAAAATTGGCCAGAAAAATGAAATATACCTTGGCAATTGCACCAAGGATAGACCAGGCTGCAAAAAAAGTAATGCAGTAGTGAAAATACTTAGGTTTAAACTTAGATTCAAGAACAAGCCAAGCTCCCTGGTTGGTTCAAATGGTTTAATGATAGAAAAAATGCCAAAAACACTTGATATCACAACAAAAATTAAAAATGCGACATTCAGTTTAAATTGTGGTGAAAGCAGGGCTACGATCCACGACTTAAAGTTTAAATAAATAGCCCCAACACTAAACTTTTCTGCTAAAGAGTGCTCTCCTAACATTTGGCCATTTAACCAATAATTCGTTAATAACCATAATGTTGTAAACAACAAGGCGGGTAAAATGGCATAAATAAGTTTTGAAAGCTGGAGTTCCTTTCGGCCCAATAAGACATGAAATAAGAATCCAAGAAGCAAAAACCAGCCTATATACCTAGTTAGAACCAAAAAAGTTAGAACCAATGCCCATTTTAACCAGTTATTTTTATCAAGTGTTACAGAGTAATACACCCAAGCCACAAATAATGGCACAAATAGCACTTCAGATAGGGCATTTGCCCAAACATGGGTCCAAGCAAAACCAAACAGCATAGAAAGTAAAGTGGCCCCAATTTTACTTTTTAACCCGAGCACCCCAACAAGTTGGTAGACAAAAAATACCGTTAGGTTAAAAGAAATTCCTAAAACTACGCAGATATACACAGCTTCAGGAATATGAAATAAATATGCTGGAACTAAAATAATAGCAAAAAATGGTGGGGCGTTTTGTAGATAATTACCATCAAACATTAGCAACCCATTGCCGCGATAAAAGTTATAGGCGGCCGAAAAGTAATTCATGGTATCTATCTGAAGGATAGGACCGAATTTTCCGATAAACCCAATAAGGAGGAGGTTTAAAAAAACAACTAAGGCAATAACTGGTGTGTGCTGCCTTAATAAATTCATTAAATTACAATACGCTCAAATGCCGACAACAAGGACCTGAACATCCCTTGGCCATCTGTATTATACAGTTCTGCATCCACTGCTCTTTCAGGATGAGGCATCATTCCAAATACATTCCTTTTTATATTACACACCCCTGCAATATTCAACAATGAGCCATTAGGATTAGCTTCTAGCGTCTCGATACCATCTTCGTTGCAGTATTTGAATAGTATTTGGTCGTTGGCAATGAGACCCTTTAAGGTTTCTTCGTTGCAGTAATACCTGCCTTCACCATGTGCAATTGGAATTTGTAAAGCTTTGTAAAGTTGAAGTTGTGAAGTAATCACTGTATCATTTGTTTGAGGCTTTATATATACATTCTTGCAGTTAAATTTCTGATGATCGTTATGCAACAAGGCCCCTGGTAATAGCTGGCTTTCGCATAATATCTGAAATCCATTACAAACACCCCAAACCAATCCTCCTTTTGAGGCGTAGTCCATTACATTTTGCATTATTGGTGAAAACCTTGCAATTGCACCGCTTCTAAGGTAATCTCCATAACTAAAACCACCGGGTAAAAATACTAAGTCACAAGCTTGTAAATCGTGGTCTTTGTGCCACAACTTAACTGTTTCGCATCCAAAATGATCACGAAATGCGCTCACTGCATCTTCATCGCAGTTAGAACCAGGAAATACTATTACACCAACTTTCATAAAATAGCTTTGTACAAAAGTAAGGTCTGAAAAATTAATTATCCTATTCTATCAATAAATAAAATGCCACCGGCAACATTCCTTGCGGTAAAACATGCTTTGAACCAGGTGCTTGTTGCACGGCTTGTGGCAAGGTAGTAGATAATCTAACCTCTACAAAAGTTATTTTACTCCCTTTGGGGCAAACTGTTACCGCTTGTCTACAATCATTGGTAAAAAACTGGTTGTAGTTTTGATAGGCTTTACCATGAAAATCAGGAATATTAGGCTCAACCATGAGCGTAAATGAAACTAACAGATTTTTCTTGCTCTTATCGTTCTTATCGTAAATTACCAGCTTGGGGTTTCCTAAATTAAAAAACTGCTTATTGATACTTGGTACTTTCAATAAATCAATTTGCTCAAATCCATTGTCTAAATAATATACAAATCTAGAGGCTATCTCCACATTTTTTGCATTTGGCTGATAGCTACTATTAGGCTGAGAACCGCCATGATTATGTGTTTGTGCATTTAGGTTTTGTGTAAAAACAAACATCAAAACAATGCAAATAGATTTTATTGCTTTCATCATGAAAATTAAAATACAAATTTCGGGCCTTTGTTTCTAAAATTATCCTTTATTCTTAACTAGCAGTAAAAAACTCTTCTTTTTCAGTGGTGTGCGACCGCAAAACACCTGCACTTACCAATGCCACTAAAATTCTTTGCGCTCGCCATCTTGATATATTGAGCATTTTGCAAATCTCTTTTAAGGTAATTCGTTCATTCTTGTCTAAATACCTTAAAATGGTTTGTTCATTTTCGGTATACCTAATGAGGCTCGATTGATTCGCAGCACTTCTTTTTAATACATCTACCACAATTTTACTTGCTAAAAGCGATTGGTCGTTCACCCGAATATGTACCCACCATTTTCCCTCCTCATCTTTTGCATAGTACGGCTTTTGATTTCCTTCTGGAATAATTGCCTCCAACACCATTTTACCACCAAATTCCCACTCCCTAATTTCGATGGGTATAGGTGGCTTTAAATAAAAATTAGCCGCTAATTCTAACATGTATTTTTCCTCTTCGCTCCTAACGCCACTAATGGTTTTATTGTCATTTACACCCACCAATAAGGTGCCACCCTTATGATTGGCAAAGGCACTTAATGTTTTTGCGATTTTGGAGGCAGAAGAAATGGTTTTTTTAAAGTCTAAAATCTCATTTTCTCCATTTGCAATTCTAAGTAATAGTGGATGTGGGGGCATTTAACTCCTTTTTTTTAATCTAATTAGCCAGAGTCCAGCAAAAGTTAATAGCCCGTTTATTAGCAGCATTTCAATTCCTATTTGGTATTTCCAACCAAAATACACTTGAATCTTGCTCTGATAGAAGTAACAAATTAAGGGGGCCATCATTCCAACCAAAGGGCCAAGTTTGTCATTTACTTGGTGTTTGGTTAAAATTCCAAAGGCAAAAAGCCCAAGCAATGGTCCGTAGGTGTAACCAGCAATATCCAATAATATAGAAATGATTGATTTATTATCTAAGTATTTAAAGTAATAAACCAATAGCAAAAACACCAAAGCAAAGCTGAGGTGAACGATCATTCTAAGGTTTGATTTCTTGTTTTCATCAAGGTTTTTATTGCGCTCAAAACCTATAATATCTAAACAAAACGATGAGGTTAAGGCTGTAATGGCGCCATCTGCACTAGGAAACAGTGCCGAAATAAGACCAATGATAAAAATAATAGAAATAAAAGGTGGCATGTGAAACATAGCAATGCTTGGGAACAAGTCGTCACCCGTAATAGCAAGCGCAGTGCTGTTGGCGTATAAATAAAGCAAACCACCTAAAACCAAAAACATGAAATTAACTAACACCATTACACTGCTAAACAACATCATGTTTCTTTTTGCTCCGGCTAGTGTTTTTACACTAATGTTCTTTTGCATCATTTCTTGGTCTAATCCAGTCATCGCTATGGTGATAAACGCACCGCCTATTATTTGTTTTAGAAAATATTTTTTATCCCAAAAATCCATATTAAAAATCTGGGTGTGCCCACTGTCATTTAATTTCTGCAAGGTCGACCCAAAATCTAGTTGCAATTGAGTCATTACATAATAAACACATATTACTAAAGACAATAACATGAAAAAAGTTTGGAGGGTATCAGTCCAAACGATTGTTTTTACGCCCCCCTTAAGAGTGTAAAGTAATATCATCAATAAAATAATAATAGATGTGACATGAAAGCCAATACCAAGATTATCTAAAATAAAGATTTGTAAGACATTTATTACAAGATAGAGTCGTAGTGTGGCGCCAAGGGTTCTGGAAACAATAAAAAACAATGCGCCGGTTTTATATGAGTATACTCCAAAGCGTTGAAATAGATAATCATAGATAGAGGTTAGGTTCAATCTGTAATAGAGCGGCAACAACACAAAAGCTACCACAAAATAGCCTAGGAAATATCCCAGAACCACCTGAAAATAACTAAAATTAGCTGCACCAACAGTGCCGGGCACAGAGATAAATGTTACTCCAGACAGAGAAGTGCCAATCATTCCAAATGCAACCAAAGCCCAATGACTGCTTTTATTTCCAATGAAAAAGGTGTGATTATTAGATCCTCTGCTTGTATAATAGGCTACGGCTAGCAAGACCAAAAAATAGCCAAGAATGAGCGAAAGTAAAATAACAGAATTCATAATTAGATTTATTTAAGTGCTATTGTCTTGGCCATTTAAACAATTAATACAAACTATTTCGATTGGTTCTATTCCAATATTTAATCATAATAAATCCAAAAAGCATTCCGCCTAAATGGGCAAAATGAGCCACGTTATCTGAAGGGTTATTATTTAGCCCCTGAAAGAGTTCAAATGCGCCAAAAATCATTACAAAGTATTTTGCTTTAATTGGAAATGGGAAGAAAATTAGCATCAAGGTAGTATTTGGAAAAAGCATCCCAAATCCAAGTAACAATCCAAACACTGCACCACTTGCGCCAACTACAGGTACATTCATTTTTTTAACCACCAGATAATCCGCTATTTCTTTTGCACCAGCAATATACTCCTGGTTATTAGGGTTATTTTTCCAGCCAGTCATAAACTCTATAACTCTGTCATTATTCGATAACATGTTATCATTTTGCACCAGTATCCAAAAGTTGTCATAAGTGGCGTCTGCATAAAAAGCGGCTACAGTTTCTTTTGCCGCATGAATCTCGTAAGCACTTACACCAAGATGTACTGCCGCGGCTCCCAAAGCGGTAACAAAATAGAAAACAAAAAATCTTTGGGGGCCCCAATAATTTTCTAGCTGACTGCCAAACATCCACAGACTAAACATATTCGACAAAATATGAAACATACTCCCATGCATAAAAACATGGGTAATAAACTGGTAGGGTCTAAAATAAGTAGACTCAGGATAAAAAAGGCCCAGCTTAGCATTCAAATCCAAAATGCCCCTGTCTGCCAAAACCACATTGGCTAAAAAAAATAATGCATTTATAATCAATAGGTTTTTTACAACCGGTGGAAACGCATTGGGTCGAACTTGTTGAAACATATATATGCAAGTTAACTTTAATACACAAAAACACTAAAACATCCTTGAGATTTCCTCTAAGGTTAATTTACTTACACAGGGCTTACCGTCTGGAGCAAACTGAGGATCTTTACATGCAAACAACTCATCCACCAAACGGTTCATTTCTTCGATTTTTAACTTTGTCCCCGACTTAATTGCTGCTCGTTTTGCTAAGGTTTTTGCCACGTGCTTGTTCTTATTGCTCTCTGGCGTAAGTGTATTTTTATACGTTTCTATGATTTCAGAAATGAGGGTTATTTCGTTTTCTAGGTGCAATTCTGCTGGTAGTCCATTTATTACAAACGTACTTTTGCCAAACAAATTAATGGTAAAACCTAGGGCCAACATCTCTGGTAGTATTTCTAATAAGATGGCTTCTTCTGCAGCATTTAAAGAGATTACCTTTGGAAAAAGTAACTGCTGACTCACAATCGGGCTCTTCTCAAGTGCGTCGAGGTATTTTTCAAATAAAATTCTTTCATGGGCCGCTTGTTGATGAATAATCATCATTCCACTCTTTATTGGAGTTACAATAAACTGGTTATTGAGTTGAAAAAACACCCTTGAATCATTTACCTCAGCACCAACTTTTAATTCGGTTTGAACCGATTCTCTTGCTGGTTTAGGAGGCGAAAAAGCCAATTCCCAATGTTGCTGACTGCGGTTTCGTTGTGCTTGATATTCCGATTTAAAACCATCCCAACCACCTCTATTATTCGAAACAGTTTCTACTTGCGAAGACCCCTTAAAATCTTGAATGCTAGGAGGATTAAGTTGTAGGTTCATAAATTGATTATCATCAAATCCTACTTCATCAGGCACTTGAATGTGGGACGCTAATGCCCGCCTAACTACCGCACGAAGTATTTGATAAATGTTCTTTTCGTCCTCGAACTTTATTTCTGTCTTAGTTGGGTGAACATTGATATCTATTTTGGAGGGGTCGATGCTAATGAAAATGATATAGAACGGAAATTGTTCTTTTGCCAACATGCCTTCAAAAGCATTATTAACAGCATGGTTTAGATAATTATCTTTAAAAAAGCGGTTGTTTACAAAGAAAAACTGCTCCCCTCTAATTCTTTTAGCGGATTCTGGTCTACCTATAAAACCTTCTAGTTTGATAATGCTCGTTTGTTCTTCAAACCAAATTAAATCAGTATCTTTTTTATCAGTAAAAATCTCTTTTACCCTATCAATTAAATTCTGTGGGCCAAAATCAAATTGAACATCATCATTGTGCAGAAGTTTAAAACCAACATGAGTATTTGCCAAGGCTGCTCTGGTAAACTCATCTAAAATATGTTTCCATTCAACCGGATTAGATTTTAAGAAGTTTCTGCGTGCAGGAATATTGTAGAATAGATTCTTTACAATCACCTGAGTGCCTTTGTTGAGGTTGATGTGTTCTTGCTTTAACACTTTAGACCCTTCAATCTGAATGAGGGTTCCCAAATCATCTTGCTCTCTCTTGGTTTTCATTTCAACTTGTGCCACAGAGGCAATACTTGGCAGAGCTTCTCCTCTAAATCCCATGGTTTGGATATGGTACAAGTCTTCAGTTTTAGAGATTTTTGAAGTAGCATGTCTTTCCCAGCAAGCGCGTGCATCAATAAATGACAAGCCTATGCCGTTGTCTACAATATGAATGAATGATTTTCCAGCATCCTTCACATACAAGTCTATCTGGGTGCTCGAGGCATCCAAAGCATTGTCAAGTAATTCTTTTACCACAGAAGACGGGCGTTGAACAACCTCTCCAGCGGCAATCTGACTTGCAACATGGTCTGGCAGCAAACGTATGGTATCACTCATACTGCAAATCAATCCATTTTTTTACACACTATATGCCGTGTGGAGAACTTTAAAACCACACTTGGGCAAAAAAATATGGAAAACCGTACAAACTATTTTAGCTCTTTACGTTTCTTTTGCAGTATGTTAAGGTCTCTAATAATTTTGGTGGTTTTTGGTGTATTGATTTCAAATAAAAGTTTGGGGCAAAGCCATGTCATCAATTGGTCTAAGACCAACCAGTGGGTAGATTCTGTTTTTGGAACCTTAAGCAACGATGAAAAAATTGCCCAATTGATTACCGTTGCGGTTTGGAGTCAGAGGGATAGCAACTATCTTAAAGAGATTGAAAATCTGGTAAGAAACTATAAAATCGGCGGGCTAATGTTTATGAAAGGCACGCCTCATAAGCAAGTTGTTTTAACCAATAGATTTCAAAAAGCATCTAAAATTCCATTATTAGTTAGTATAGATGGCGAATGGGGGTTAAACATGAGGCTAGATAGTACTCCTGTTTTTCCTAGACAAATGGTTCTAGGGGCAGCCAACGATCTTGAGTTAACAAAGTTGATGGGGGCAGAAATTGCCAAACATTGCCAAAGAATGGGCATACAAGTAAATTTTGCTCCAGACGTAGATATCAATAATAATCCGGCCAACCCAGTTATTAACGACCGAAGTTTTGGCGAAAACAAAGAAGTGGTTGCAAGGCACGGAACAGCCTATGCCAAAGGCTTGCAAGAGAACAGAATTCTTGCTTGTGCCAAACATTTTCCTGGCCACGGAGATACCGAATCTGATTCGCACCATGCACTACCCATGATCACAGGTAGCAGAAAGCGGCTAGATTCATTAGAGTTATATCCCTTTAGAATTTTAATTCAAAACAAGGTTGGAGCTGTTATGGTAGGCCATTTATATGTTCCAGCAATAGACTCTAGTGCCAATACAGCTAGTTCTATTTCAAAAACCGCTATCCAAAAGTTGTTAAAAGAGGAGCTTGGTTTCGATGGCTTAGTGGTATCCGACGGCCTAAACATGAAGGGTGTTGCCAATTATGCTTCGAGTGGTGAAGTTACCGCAAAAGCACTGGCGGCTGGTAATGAATTGTTATTGTTTGTAGAAGATGTACCTAACAGTATTTTTTGGATCAAAGAGTATCTAAAAACTGGTGCTATTTCTCAAGAAGCAATTGATGCAGCTTGCAAAAAAATTCTTTTGATAAAATATTGGTCGGGCGTATCTCGGTTCAAACCGATACCACTTGAGCATTTAAGTGAAGATTTAAATTGTTGCACCACTGATCTTATTATTCATAAAATTATTAAAAAAGGAATTGTTGTAGCAAAAAATCAAGACAATTTAATACCACTTGAAAACCCACAAAACTTTAAAATTGCTAGCGTGGCAGTAGGTTATTCAAAGCCTAGCGAATTTCAAAGGATGCTCAACAATTTTATTAAAGCCGATTACTTTTTCATTGATAAAAACGAAACTAAACAAGCATTCGACTCTGTATTTTCTCTCTTACAACGCTATAGCTTGGTGATAGTTAGTTTGCATGGTACTAGCCGATTTGTAAGCAAAAAGTTAGGATTAACACAACAGCAAATAAACTTCGTAAATAGCATCCTTTCTGATAGAAAAACGATTCTGGTAAACCACGGGAATCCTTATATTTTACAACACTTTCAAACAGCAAGAAATGTTATTGTTGCCTACGAAGATTTACCCGTTTATAACATTCAAGCCGCTCAAATACTAGCAGGAGCCATTGAAGCAAAAGGGAAAATGCCGGTCTCTGTGCAACCCTCCTTTCCACTAAATACAGGAATAGAAACCTACGCTTTAAATAAGCTTTCTTATGTATTACCCGAAGAGGTTGGATATGATCACACCCCTTTAAGTTATATCGACTCTATTGTTCAAGAAGGAATAAAAGCCAAGGCTTTTCCTGGCTGTCAGGTACTGGTGGCGTCCGAATCTAAAGTAATATATAGCAAGGCTTTTGGGGGCTTTACCTATGATAGCAACACCACTGTTGTTCAAAACCACCATTTATATGATTTAGCCTCTCTTACCAAAATGCTTGCCACTACGCTTGCCATGATGAAGTTGTACGAAGAGCATGCTATTGGTTTAAATGATCATTTAGGGCTCTATTTGCCGTTTTTACGTGGCACATCCAAAGAGCATATTAGTATAAAAGATGTGCTCACGCATCAAGCGGGCTTTTCTGCATTTATTCCATTCTATAAAAAAGCTTTACACGACACGTATAAAGATTCTTCCATTTTTAGTAAGACGTATAGTCAGCATTATCAACTAATGGTAGCAGATAGTGTATTTATTCATAAAGGATTTGAACAAGAAATATTCAATGCC
Source organism: uncultured Chitinophaga sp. (assembly GCA_964443415.1). Classification (GTDB taxonomy): domain Bacteria; phylum Bacteroidota; class Bacteroidia; order UKL13-3; family UKL13-3; genus B1. The sequence goes on from CAYUDC010000005.1 coordinate 28,345, forward strand.
ATTGCTATTTCAGAAATGAAAAAGCCTGGAGAATACTTATATTCTGATTTAGGATTTATCCTTCTTCGAAAACTAGTAGAGAATGTAAGCAACCAAAGTTTTGAAAGCTTCATGCAGGAGCATTTTTATACTCCATTAAACTTAGGAACCTTATGTTTTAACCCTTTGAGCAAAGGGGTTTCAAAAAGTCTAATTGCACCTACCGAAAGAGATTCTGTTTTTAGGAATCAAAATATTCAGGGTTTTGTTCACGACCCTACAGCAGCTATGTTAGGGGGAGTGAGTGGGCATGCTGGTTTATTTTCTAATGCCAATGATGTGGCCGTAATTATGCAAATGTTAACCAATTATGGCGAGTATGGTGGCACTAGGGTTTTAAAATCATCCACAGTTGAGTTGTTTACCAAGAAACAGAGTAAGACCTCCAGACGCGGTTTAGGATTTGATAAACCCGAAACAAATATTCAAAAAGCAACACCTACCAGTAAGTTTGCTTCACCTTTAGCATTTGGTCATTCTGGTTTTACTGGAACCTATGCTTGGGCTGATCCTAAAAACCAACTCGTCATTGTGTTTTTGTCTAATAGAATTCAACCCTCAGCCGATAATAATAAACTAGCAAACATGAATATTAGAACACGTATTCATGATTTAGTTTATGAGGCCACTAGGCGGAAACAGAGCTTTACCACGCTCAAATAAATCATTATCAGGCACTTTTTTCGGGTATTTCTGTAAATAAATTTGGAAAAGTAAGTTCAAGGATTATCTTTGATGCTTCTTATTTTTTATCAATGAACATCTATATTGGAAATTTAAACTGGAGCACAACTGAGGATGATTTACGTAGCCTCTTTCTCCAATTCGGTGAAGTTAGTTCTGCTAACATCGTTAGCGACAAATTCACTGGTCGTAGTAAAGGATTTGGTTTTGTGGAAATGCCTGATAACACATCAGGCCATAACGCCATCAACGCTCTTAATGGTCAAGCCTTTAAAGACCGCAACATTACTGTAAATGAAGCTCGTCCTCGCGAAGAAAGACCTGCCCGTAGCAGCAATGGTGGTGGCGAACGCAGATCGTTTAACAAGAGATTCTAATCTCTGTGTTTCAAAAAAAACCGCTTCAAGTTTGAAGCGGTTTTTTTATGCCTAATCTTTTGCCCTTAGCTTTTTCTTTTGGGCTTGGGTCATGCTATTAATTTTCTTGTAGTAACCTAACTTACTACCTTCTACCCATACAATTAGATTTTGCCCATATTTAAGCGAATTTCCTTTTAGTTTATTCCACGATTTTATGTCCGATGCTGGCACATCAAAGCAATCTGCAATCTCTCCAAGCACATCACCTTTCTTTACTTTATAAACTAGTTTTTTCTTGGTAAACTTTTTCTCTTGATTGGCTGCAGGCTTAGAGTTGCTAACACTATCAACTATTTGTTCCTTTAATTTTTGTACAGGATCTGCTTGCAGGTCTAACACATTGATGGGCCTGTAAACAGAGTCTTTTAAATAGGCTAAATTCTTAGATTTGGAGCTTGGTACCCTTAAGATATAACCCTCAACCGTAAAGGGTATTACGTCTTTTCTAAAAATAGGATTTAGTTCCCTAAGGTCTTCCATGGAAGTTGAGGTTACCGCAGACACCTGTTCAAAAGATAGCCATTTGTTAACCAATATACTGTCTGTAGTAACCTCAAAACTTGGTTCAGCAGTAGAAATGCCATGCTCTTTATAATAGTTCAAAATATAGGCAGTTGCTACTACCTTTGGGTATAAATCTTTGCAAAAAGAGGGCATGTGAGGATAAATATCCCAAAAATAAAGGCTGTTGCCGCTAATTCGGATACACTTGTTAAGGGTAACAGGTGAGCAGCCATAACTGGCTATCACTAATGGCCAACTTTTGTAAATGCTATATAAATCCTTAAGGTGTTGGGCGGCAACAAGACTAGATTTATTGGGATCTCGCCTTTCGTCTATATAGGTGTTTACCTTTAGTTTATACATTTTACTTACGGCAAAAGTCATCATCCAAATACCACTTGCGCCATTTGAAGCTACAGAAGATGGATCTAGAGAAGATGCTGTTGCGGCCAAATATTTTAAACCGATGGGTAATCCCTTTGCCTTTAGGTTCTTTTCAATCATAGGAAAGTAGAATTTACTTCTACCTATAAGCGCTCGAACCTTTTCTGGATTATTAAGATATTCTTCTATAAATGGTTTAACTGCGGGGTGCCAAGCCAACTCAATAGAACTATTCATAGCCGAAATTCTAGATTGTAATACTTCATCTGAAGGCAAAACAGCCCTATTGGCTAAAGAAATATTAGCAATAAAAACAAATAATATAAGCAGTCTTCCCATAAGTTGGCAAACTAGTAATTGAAATAATAAAATATCTAAAATCTAATAAAGATTTAAACAGAATTAGATAGCATAATCGTCGTCTTTAGACAACTTAAAATGCCTTTGCCAAAGAAAGCAAATTCGCATCTTTTCCTCTAGGTGCCATCAATTGAATGCCTATTGGCAAGCCTAATTCATCGGTTCCATATGGTATACTAATTGCTGGGTTTCCCGCAATATTTGCATGAACCGTAAAAATATCTGCAAGGTACATGGCAATTGGATTGTCTGACTTCTCTCCAATCTTAAATGCTGTTGTAGGTGAAGTAGGAGAAATAATAAAATCATAATGATTGAAAATCTCCTCTGTTTTATTTTTTACCAACCTTCTAACCTTTTGTGCTTTACTGTAGTATGCATCATAATATCCAGAAGACAATACAAAGGTTCCAAGCATAATTCTTCTTTTTACCTCTGGGCCAAAGCCTTCAGATCTCGACTTCTTAATGGTACTTTCTAAGTCTACAGCATTGGCGCTTCTATATCCATAATGCATTCCAGCAAACCTAGAAAGATTGGAAGATGCTTCGGCAGTAGTTAAAGTATAATAAACTGGCACCAACACATTCAATAAGTCAAAGCTAATTGGTTCAACCACATGGCCCTTATCTTTAAGCATTTTGATAAATTCCCCTGCTTTTAATTTAACCTCTGGCTGAAGCCCTTCTGTTTCTAACGCCTCCTTGATGTATGCAAATCTTTTTGGTGCAGTTTCTTCTAACTGATTGTTGCTAAAACTTGGTAATGGTTCTTGAACCGAAGTTGCATCGTGTTCATCCATCCCAGCAATAACATCCATTACCAATTGTATATCTTCTACAGTATGTGCAATTGGTCCAATAATGTCAAAGGAAGAGGCATAAGCAATAAGTCCATATCTAGATATATAACCATAGCTTGGCTTATATCCATATAAACCGCAAAAAGAGGCTGGCTGTCTAATACTGCCCCCTGTATCACTTCCTAAGCTTAACAAACACATCCCGGCCTGAACAGCAACAGCAGCGCCGCCACTAGAACCACCAGAAACCCTTTCATTATCTAGGGCATTTTTTACCGGTCCAAAGGCTGAGTTTTCATTTGAAGCACCCATCGCAAATTCATCGCAATTTAAGCGACCAATAATGATGGCATCTTCAGCTAAAAGCCGCTCAACAACCGTAGCAGAGTACAAAGATTCAAATCCTTCTAATATTTTTGATGATGCAGAAACCTTGTGGTCTTTGTAAACAATATTGTCTTTTAGCCCAATAACCATTCCGGCCAGCTTGCCTGCAGAATTACTTGCTAACTTTTGTGCTATGCTTTCTGCACTCTGTATCGATTCTTCTGCATACACCTCGAGGAATGCATTTAAATGCGAGTTTTGTTCAATTTGGCTCAGATAATTCTTTACCAGTTGAGGCAAACTAATTTCTCCCGAAGTTAAATCGGTTCTAATTTGGGCTAAACTTGTGTACATCAAAAATGCTTATTTAGACTCTTGATCTTTGGCCTTCATGCCTTCTTCAATGTGATCTTTTACATTCTTTTTGGCATCATTAAACTCTCTGATACCGTTACCGATACCACGCATTAATTCTGGAATTTTTTTACCGCCAAAAAGAAGCAAAATTACCAGCAAAATTACGATCATTTCTGATCCACCTAATCCAAACATATTTTCAGTTTTTAAAATTCAAAATTAACTAATTTTCCTTTACCACTTCAAAGAATATTCTTTATTTCAAATGAACCATTCTTTTCAATTGCTTTAATTCCTTTTCGGTAAGTTCTCTCCATTCTCCTCGCTTTAGCTTACCCTTTTCTAAACCAGCATATAAAACCCTATCTAGCTTGTCTACTGTATATCCTAAATGTTCAAAAATTCTATGGATAATTCTGTTTTTACCGCTATGAATTTCTACTCCAACAACTGCTTTGTCTTTAGGGTCGGGTTGACCCAAAGCGTCTGGTTTAATAAATCCGTCCTCTAACTCTACACCATTGGCCAATGTCCACAAATCTGTTGGTTTGATAATTTTATTTAAAGTGGCTTTATACACTTTTTTAACCTCATACTTCGGGTGCATAAGCCTTTGAGACATTTCACCATCATTGGTTAATAGCAAAACACCTGTGGTATTTCTATCCAAACGGCCAACTGGATATATGCGTTCTCTCATTTTTCCCTCAAACAAATCCATCACGGTATTTCTGCCTTCTGGATCGTCTGAAGTTGTAATCGCATCTTTGGGTTTATTTAAAATAATATAAACTTTAGCTTCAACATTTAACTTTTCACCATTAAACTTAACAACGTCCCCAGCTTTAACCTTTAAACCAAGTTCGGTAACCACTTGGCCATTTACCGTAACCAAACCGGCCGAAATTAATTCATCTGCCTCTCTCCTACTGCAAACACCTGCATTTGAAATATATCGGTTAATGCGAATCTCTTCGCCTTGCTTTAGGGCCTTTTCAGTTACCCATTCTTTGGTGTTTCCTTTAAGTTTCTTTTTTCCTAAATCCTCTTGTTCTTCCAATATGAGTTGCTTGCCTTTAGAACCTGGTTTCTTAAACCTGTAATCAACCTCATCTTTGGCACTCATCTTTGGTTTAAACCCTTTTAATTCATTTTTCTTGGTAAACCTTCCTTTGCCTTTAGGGCTATCAAATTGTCGAGAGGTGCTTGTTCTAGGCGTTCTTTCTGGCTTTTTATCTATCCTTTTGTTTTCAGGCTCTTGTTTTCCCTCTGACAAACTTTTTAGTTTTTTTCTTTCTGTAAATGTGCTAGCGGTTCCATAAGGCTTTTTATCCCCTAATTTGCTGCTGCGGGATTGTCTAGGTTCTGTTTTTGTCTTTGAGTAAGAACCAGTAGATTTTCTTTTGGGGGCCGCCTCATCCTCTTTTCTTTTACCAGAGAATGTTCCTGCCTTTTTTGACGGTGCTTCTGAGCGATATGACTTTGATGGTGTAGATTTTTTATAACCTGACGCCCTTGAGCTGCTTGAATTTTGTTTGCGTGCAGGAGATTTTCCTGTGTTGTTTTTACGTATCATTAGCCTGCAAAGATAGTCGAAAACTGCGGCTTTTCAACACATTATACACAGTTGTCTTTTATTTTTCGGTTTGAACCAATAGACTCAAGTAAAGTAAAATTTGCCTATTTAAGCGTTAAATAATGGTTTTTCACTAAGTTTGACTCATGAAGGCAAAAAGACTCTTAATTGCATCCTTTTCTGTATTTGGCGTGCTATCGGTTCTCTTCTTACTCAATCAATATGCCATTACAAAGGTGCCTGATGTATTTATTCAAATTCTTAAATGGATTGGCCTAAGCCTAGCAACATGGTTTGCCTGGGAAAGAAAAAACCTAACCGCATGGATTATGGTTGCCATGTTTATTGGTGTTGCACTTGGAAATGATTTTCCAGAAATAAGCAAACCATTAAAGGTATTTAGTGATATCTTTTTAAGACTGATTAAAACGATTATTGCCCCACTATTATTTGCCACCTTAGTGGTAGGTATCGCTGGCCATTCTAATATTAAACAAGTAGGAAGAATGGGCTTAAAGTCATTAATTTATTTTGAGCTTGTAACTACTGTCGCACTAATTATTGGGCTTCTTGCCATCAACTTAACACAAGCTGGTAAAGGCACTGTGCTTGAAGCAGGCAGTTCCCAAATTGAGAAAGCAAATAAGCTGCTGGCTCAAAAGCAAACACATGATGTTATTTTAGATGTGTTCCCAGAAAATTTCGCCAAGGCAGTAGCAGAAAATCAAATTTTACAAATTGTGGTATTTAGTATTCTCTTTGGCATTGGACTAGCATTGGTTCAAAACGAAGAAAAGAAAAGTGTAATGCTAAGATTCACCGAAAGCTTAAGTGAGGTAATGTTTAAATTTACACATATTGTAATGCTTTTTGCTCCATTGGCTGTTGGGGGCGCCATGGCATATTCTGTAGCGAGTATGGGCTTAGGTGTTTTAGGAAATCTACTTAAGCTTGTTGCCACATTATATGGTGCATTAATTGCTTTTGTCGCACTGGTGCTAATCCCTATAGCCGTAGCTACAAAATTGCCTTTTAAACAGTTCCTAAATGCCATTTCAGAACCAGTTTCTATTGCATTTGCCACAGCAAGTTCAGAGGCAGCCTTACCAAAAGCGATGGAACGTTTAGAACAGATGGGAATCCCTCGCAAAGTGGTAGCATTTGTTTTACCTACAGGTTATAGTTTTAACCTAGATGGAACCACTTTATATTTGTCACTTGCATCCGTATTTATTGCACAAGCATCTGGTTTAGATCTAACTACGGGTCAACAAATACAAATGTGTTTGATTCTTATGCTAACAAGCAAAGGTGTTGCTGGGGTAAGGGGTGCAAGTTTTTTAATTTTGGTCTCAACCATTAGTACACTTTCAATGCCCGACGGCAGCACCTTAGACCCCACAAAAGCATTTGCTATTTTAGCTGTAGACGCCCTAATGGATATGGGAAGAACTACTGTAAATGTGATTGGAAATTGTCTTGCAACTTGGGTTATTGCCAAATGGGAAGGTGAGGTATAACGAGAACTATTCACATTATAAAGGGCATTCTTGTTAGTGGTTTATTAATTTGACCCGCAGTGATTGAGGTATTTTTGGAAATTAATACCATTTACCTTGATACACTATACAGAATTTACGCTTTCAAATGGTTTAGAGGTAATTCACCATCAAGACACCTCTACTCAACTTTGTGCTTTAAACATTTTATACAAAGTTGGATCAAGAAATGAAAACCCTGAGCATACTGGTTTTGCACATTTATTTGAACACCTTATGTTTGGTGGCTCTATAAATATTGAAGATTTTGATGGTGAGTTACAAAAAGCTGGAGGAGAAAGCAATGCCTTTACAAGCAATGATATCACCAATTACTACGTAACACTGCCAGCCAACAATATTGAAACCGGATTTTGGCTAGAAAGCGACAGAATGCTTCAGCTAAACTTCAGTCAAAAGAGCTTAGATGTACAAAAAGGAGTGGTTATCGAAGAGTTTAAAGAGCGCTACCTTAATCAACCTTATGGAGATTTGTGGCTTCATATTTTACCACTTGCATATAAGTCTCATCCTTATCATTGGCCAACTATTGGCAAAAGCATCGAACATATAGAGAAAACTTCTTTAGAGGATGTTCAGGCTTTTTTTAACAACTTTTATGCGCCTAATAATGCCACCTTGGTAGTGGCAGGAAATATTAGTTTAGAAGAAACAAAGCGACTTTGTGAAAAGTGGTTTGAACCTATTCCAAGCAAAACAAGCATTATTCCTAAATACCCTGTTGAGCCAAAACAAACCCAACCAAGAATGTTGGAAGTAGAGGCAGACGTACCGATTGACCTAATTCTTAAAGGTTACAAAATGGGTGGCAGATTAGACCCAGATTATTTTTGCTCTGATTTATTATCCGATATATTAGGATCTGGACGCTCAGCTAGGCTGTATAATGTATTGGTAAAAGAACAAGCTATTTTTAGTGAAATAGATGCCTATATCTCTGGAGATGTAGACCCCGGTTTATTTTTAATTGAAGGAAAGCTTCAAAAAGGAATAAGTTTTGAGCAGGCAGAAAACGCCATCCAAACTGAACTTAACAAGCTAATTGTCAACAATATAAGTGCTGAAGAGTTAACTAAAGTTATCAATAAGACAGAAACCAATATTCTATTTGGTGATGTAAATATATTAAATAGGGCCATGAAGCTTGCATTTGCTAAGTTTATGGGAGACATCGAATTGGTTAATACAGAAATCATTTCTTATCAGTCGGTAACAGTAGATCAAATACGTATGACTGCAAGAAACATGTTTAGAGAAGAAAATTGTTCTACTATCTATTATAAATCAAAGACCAATGCTTAACAGAAAAACGGCTCCATCATTTAGTAAAATTGATTCATTACAATTTCCTAATTACAATGAGTATAAGCTTACAAATGACTTAAAAGTATATAGTTTAGTGGCTGGTGTAGAACCGGTTATTAAGATAGACATGGTTTTTAATGCCAGTCACTATACACAAGAAAAAAGAGGTGTTGCTGGTTTCTTGGCAAGTATGTTAAGCGAAGGAACAAAAACAAAAACGGCCATAGAACTTGCAGATAAACTAGATTATTATGGGTCGTATTTTCAGGTGAGAAGTGGTCCAGAAGATTTAGTTGTTAGTTTATTCTGCTTGGAAAAGCATTTAAATAATTGCCTACCCTATTTTTTTGAAGCAATCTGCGACTCCATATTTCCAGAAAAAGAGCTGGAAATACTAAAGAAGAATGCGGTACAGAAATTAAAGGTTTCTAATAAGAAAAACAGCTATTTGTGTAGGAAGGCTTTCTATCAAAACTTGTTAGGATCAAACCACCCCATTGCTGCCTTTAGTGAAGCAAATGAAATTTTGGACATTCATAAATCAGACCTTATAAATGAACACAAAAACCATGTACTCAATGGTTATAAATACCTAATTATCTCTGGGTGTTATTCAGAGAATAGCTTAAATGTTTTAACAAACCATCTTTTAAATTCAGGATTGAGACAAACCGATTTCAATTATCCAGATATAAAAAACGAAACTAAAACAGGCATACATTTTATAGATAGAAACGATACTGTTCAGTCTAGCATCAGAATTGGTTGCGAGACCATTAAAAGAGACCATGTAGACTTTAGAAAACTCCAGTTTTTAAACTTAATACTAGGCGGATACTTTGGCTCAAGATTAATGAAGAATATTCGTGAGGATAAGGGCTTAACCTATGGAATTTATTCGAGTTTGGAGCCCTATCAAAAAGTTGGAATATGGTACATAGACTGTGAACTAAACTACAAAAACAGGCAAAGCGGCATTGAGGAAATATTTAAAGAAATAAAAAACATTCAAACAACACCAGTGCGTGATGAAGAACTAGAAACTGCCAAAAATTATTATGTAGGATCATTTCTTAAATCATTGGACGGCCCATTCTCAATAGCAAATAGATTAAAGGTAATGATTGATAATGATTTAGATATAAATTACTATCCGGAATTTATTCATATCATAAAAGATATTACTGCAACTGAAATACAATCTATAGCTCAGGAATATCTAGTTGAAAATAAACTAATTCAAGTAATCGTTGGCAAAGAGTGAAGAATATACTAATTATATTAACTCTGCTCCTATGGCACTCTACATCAATTGGCCAAGGGCTTCGATTAACAAGGGTCTGTAATAATGGAGTGAATAATGCAATTACCTGGAGACAAATTTCAGACAGCTGCATATTAAGCGGAACTGTAAATATTTGGGCAAAGGAAAATGTGTCAGCTAGTTTCTACAAAATCGACTCAAATATTGCTATAAATACAATACCATATATTCATATAAATGCCAACAATCCTGCCATCAAAGATTGGCATTATCAAATAGAATACGAAACAAAATGCTCTACAGACACATTTCAAATATTCACCAATTCACTTCGGGTAGATGATGAAAAACCAGATTCTACCATATTAGATTCTGTAAGTGTTGACCCAATAAACAATGTAGTTTTTCTTGGTTGGCAATCCAACAAAACAAACGATTTCTCTGCATATTATTTATACAATATTGACCGTGTTGACCCAAGATTACAAGAAAACTACCGCGATACATTCTATATAGATAACACACCAATTAACCCCAAATCAAAGTCGCTTCAATATGACATAACATCAGCAGATAGTTGCGACAATAGAAGAGATTATGGCAAATACTTTCACAAAACAATATGGCTTTCTGCAAGCGTAGATACTTGCCAAAATAAAGTTAATTTAACTTGGACGCCATATGTAGGTTGGCAAACCAAAACACATTATATATTTAAAAGTACCAATGGAAATTCATTTAAAATGATAGATTCTATACCAGGAAATATATTAAGCTACACAGATAAAAATGTTCAAAACAACGAAAGAATAATTTACTTTATCAGGGCACATTCCGCAAACTCAAGCTCCAGCTCTAATTCAACAAACGAAATAAAAACTGGCCTATCAAAGTCACCGAGTAATACCAAAATTGAATTTGTTACAGCCAACGACGACGAGAAAATTACCATCAAAATTTCTGAAGAGGTGGGAGTAAATTATCGTTACTATATTTTAGAAAGAGGAATATCTGTAGACAAGTTTGATTCAATATTATTTGCTTCAAATATAACAATGCCGATTATAGATGAAACATCAAGTGATACAAGAAGGTGGTATTATCGAGTAATATCCAAAAATGTTTGCAATGAATACTCTGATACAAGTTCAATTTCATCTAACATTGTATTACAAAAAGTTGAGGATCTAGATCAAATTCAAATGTATTGGAACAACTATTTCACGTGGAACAATCCAATTGAAAAGTATACAATATACAGAGCATCAGGAGATAACGTGTCAAATGCGAAAAGTTTCATGGAAATAGATGACGCCAATGATACACTGTTTCTAGACGTCACAGAACAAGTATTATCTGTTAATTGTTATTATGTAATAGCATCAGAAACTGGAACAGAAGCAGAGTCAAAAAGCAATACCATATGTTATGTTCAAACAGGCGAGATTTACTACCCAAATGCAATTGTGCTAAATGGAATAAACAACACCTTCACATTTATTGGTAAGTCAATAGAGCTTGATAAAAGTAAGCTTCAGGTATTTGACAGGTGGGGAAATCAAATAGCCTATAAAGACGGTCTAAGCAATGGATGGGATGGGACAACATTTGACAATAAAACAGTTAGTCAGGGAGTTTACTTTTTCTTGGCAGAAATAAAAAGAAATAACGAGTATATCACAATCAAAGGAACCATAAATGTCATCAACTAAAATACGCTTTAATGAGATTGGAGTAAAAACAAAACTACCAAAAATTCAACTTAGGAAGTGGGTACTTAGTATAGCAAAACAAAACAAAATAGAACTAGGAGACATAAACTATATCTTTTGTAAAGATGACTATCTCATTAAGATTAACTATGAATACTTAAAACATGATAACTATACTGATATTATCACATTTGACTTAAGCGAACCGGGAGATAAGGAGAGAAGTGCAGATATATATATAAGTATTGAAAGGGTTATAGATAACGCCCATAAACACAACACCAGCGCTGAAGAAGAAATTTTACGTGTAATCATTCATGGAATTTTACATCTTTGTGGGTTCAAGGATAAAGAGAAAAAGGAAAAACAAGAAATGCGTGAGAAAGAAAACATGGCAATAAATGAATATTTTGCCATGTTCCACGTGAAATAGTATTAAATATGTTTCAAAAATACGATGTTATTGTAGTGGGTGCCGGCCATGCCGGATGTGAGGCAGCCGCGGCCTCAGCGAATCTTGGTTGTCAAACATTATTGATAACCATGGATATGACAAAAATTGCTCAAATGAGCTGTAACCCAGCCATGGGTGGGATTGCAAAGGGACAAATAGTAAGGGAAATAGATGCATTGGGCGGATATTCTGGTATTGTGAGTGACAAATCAACCATACAATTCAGAATGTTAAATCGCTCTAAAGGGCCAGCCATGTTTAGCCCAAGGTCACAGAATGATAGAAGCCTATTTACTCTATACTGGCGAGAGTTGCTAGAGCAAACAAAGAATGTTGATTTTTGGCAAGATATGGTCTCTGAAATTATCATAGAGAACAACAAAGCAACTGGAGTAAAAACTAGCATGGGTCAAACGATTAAGGCCCATACAGTGATAATAACCAATGGAACATTCTTAAATGGTATCATACATATAGGTGAGAAACAATTTGGCGGGGGAAGGATTGGAGAAAAATCTGCAAAAGGAATTACTGAACAATTAGTTTCATTAGGGTTTGAAGCTGGTCGTATGAAAACGGGCACCCCTCCACGAATTGATGGGAGAAGCTTGGATTATTCAAAAATGGAAGTACAGGAAGGCGATATAAATCCAGAAAAGTTTTCTTACCTAAACAACACAAGAAGTCTTACCAAACAGTTAAACTGTTGGATTACCTATACAAACAATTCGGTTCATGAAATCTTAAAAGAAGGTTTTGAAAAATCGCCCATGTACACAGGCAGGATCCAAGGACTCGGGCCAAGATACTGCCCTTCTATTGAAGATAAGATTAATCGTTTCGCAGAAAGAGAAAGGCATCAAATATTTGTAGAACCTGAGGGTTGGAATACGGTAGAAATATACGTTAATGGATTTTCAACTTCATTGCCAGATGAAATACAAAATAAAGCTATTAAACTCATTCCTGGATTTGAAAAGGCTAAAATGTTTAGACCAGGATATGCTATTGAATACGATTACTTTCCTCCTACCCAATTGAAGCTAACGCTCGAGTCTAAACAAATTGATAATCTGTTTTTTGCGGGGCAGATAAATGGAACAACTGGTTATGAAGAAGCTGCCTGTCAGGGCTTAATGGCAGGAATAAACGCTGCCCAAAAGGTAAAAGAGGCAGAGGAATTCATATTAACAAGGTCGGAAGCCTATATTGGGGTACTTATCGATGATTTAGTAAATAAAGGCACAGATGAACCTTACAGAATGTTTACCTCACGGGCTGAATATCGATTAATGCTCAGACAAGATAACGCAGATATAAGATTAACCAAAAAGTCATTTGACATTGGCTTAGCAGACATAAATAGACTAGAGGCAGTGGAAAGAAAAGAAAAAGAGACCAATGAGATTATTCAATACTTTAAAAGAACTTCTGTTACTCCAGAACAAGTAAATCCAGTTCTAATCAAAAAAGAATCAAATCCAGTTCCACAGAATTACAAACTTTATCAAATATTAAGCAGACCTCAAATAGAGATAAATGATTTACTTCCTATTCTATCGGATCAAGCCGAAATTGTAAATTATTCAACAGAGAGTATTTTACAGGCAGAAGTGCTAATGAAATATGAAGGATATTTAGAAAAAGAAAAATTGCTAGTAGAAAAAATGAACAGGCTTGAAAACATAAAGATTAACAATGATTTTAATTATCAAGAAGTAAAATCATTGTCATTGGAAGCAAGAGAGAAACTAATTAAACTTCAGCCTAAAACATTGGGTCAAGCAGCTAGAATAAGCGGCATATCACCAAGTGATGTTTCGATACTAATGGTACATTTAGGCAGATAATTCTTAATTTGCAGCGTGGAAAATTTAATTAATTGTCCTGTTTGTTTAGCACAGGAATCTAAAATAGTAGTAAGCTGCATAGACTATGTTGCTACTGGTGAAACCTTCAGTATAGAAGAATGTAAAGTTTGCGGACTAAGATATACTAACCCTAGACCAACTGAGATCGAGATTGGGAAATATTATCAATCTAACAAATATATTTCTCATGCAGGCTCTGAGAAAAAGAATCTTGGATTCATGTATAAAGTTTACGACTTAGTTAGAAACTATAGTATTACTAGTAAACTCAATATAATTAAACGTTACAACCAAAATGGAACGCTCCTTGACTTAGGCTGTGGAATGGGATATTTTGCAGAGGGAGTGAAAAGAGATAATACTTTTAACTTGCTTGCAGCTGATGTATCTGAAGAAGCGATAAAGTACGTTAAAGAAAAGTTTTCAATAGAGGTATTAAACGAAAGTCATTTAGATCAAATAGAATCGGATTCTTTATCAGTAATTACACAATGGCATGTTATTGAGCACGTCCATAAACTTGATGAGAGAATGAATTTCTTAAAAAGAGTACTTAACAAGAACGGAACCATGTTTATTGCAGTACCAATTTATGAATCATATGATGCATCTTACTATAAATCCTTTTGGGATGGGTATGATGTGCCTAGACATTTACTTCACTTCTCTATTAATTCAATGAATCAACTAATGAGTAGAAATGGGTTTAAAGTAGTGGAACAGATACCTTTTAAATTTGACGCTCCTTATATTTCTATGAGAAGTGAAATTCATCAAGGAAACAAATTATCAATGTTAAAAGGCGCAATCATTGGCAGTATTTCAAACATGAAGGCCATGTTCACTAAGAAATACTCTACCATTTTATTTGTAGTAAAACATGCTTAAAATAGAATTTGAATGATTAAATACTTGTGTGTTTTAGCTTGCTTCATTATAACTTCTTGCGCCCAACAGATACCTCCTACTGGAGGTGATAAAGACGAAATTCCACCAAAGGTTATTGGAACTAAACCCATTAATCAAACAAGTAATTTTAAAGAAAAGAAGATCACAATAGAGTTTGATGAATTCATCCAAATTAAAGAAAATAAGAATATCATTATTTCGCCAAAGCCCAATACAAAGACTCAGATAATATCAGATGGTAAAAAGCTAATATTTGAATTTAAGGAGAAAGACCTTGATACAAACTCAACCTACACCATATCACTGATAAATGCGATTGCAGATATTCACGAAGGAAAGTTACTCAATGAATACCAATATGTATTTTCTACCGGTAACTTCATAGATACAGCTCAAATAAATGGAGAGGTAATAAACTCTTTAAGCAACCAAACAGAGAAGGATTATACAGTTGTTCTTAGTAAGTATAAAAACAATAAGGATTCTAATTACTATAAAAAGAATATTTCATACATCACTAAAACAAATGAAGCAGGTAAATTCTCGTTTAAGAATATACCTATTGATTCTTTTGAAGTATTTGCATTTAACGATAAGAACAATAACAATACATTAGACAAGAATGAGGAGAATGGATTTGCCAGCAATGTAGTAATCTCTAATATAGAAAAAGCTATTAAGATAGTCAGCTTTAAACAAGATGATCATGAAATGGATAAGTTACTAGATACAATAAAAATTAATCCATTTATTCATCAATTTGTTGTTTTTAATTACACCAATTTTAAAATAAACAAACCAAGTAGAGAAAGCTTCTATTTAAGGCCAATAAAGTCTGCAAGTAATTATGATACTATAACAGTGTTTAATTTGGCAACAAAAGACACCATTGGCGCTTCTAGCTATCTTATAAAAACAAACAATAATAAATTAGATAGTATTAGAATAATAGGCAAAAAAAGTAGAGATAAAAGATTTGATAGAATAGAGATTCAAATTACACCTATCACTAAACCTGACGATAGTATTTATATTCATACTAATTTACCCATTAAACTAATCAATAAAGAAAGACTTACATTAAAGCAGGATACCATCTATATTGACACTATTAATCTCATTAGAAAAGATGATTTTACTATGATTGTTACTAATAGATTGGAACCTAATAAAACATATAACTTAGAAATAAGAGACTCATCAATACAAAGTATTTATAATCAATATAATACGAATAAAAAGCAAATCATTATTCCAGCCAAAAAAGAAGATTTCGGCGGCATTCAAATTAAGAATATTGAAATGAATGATTCAAATATATTAATACAAATAGTTGACAGTAAAGATTTTAGTAAAGTAATATATAATAATTATTTAGACAAGAAACAGTATAATATAGAAAACCTTACACCTGGCACTTACAAAATTAGATTCGTAAAAGATTCAAATAAAAATGGATACTGGGACAACGGTGATATTCTAAAGCAAAAACAACCAGAACTTATTTGTTACTTAAAAGATGAGATTAACATTAAAGCTTACTGGGACATTGAAATAGTTATTAAAAAAGATGATATTATATTTAATTGATATTCAATAATTTGAATAAAAATAATATTGCGACATTTTCCACTATTGGTAAATATTTATGTGCATAACCAACCAAATCATCCACAATAAAAATATAGATAAAAAGAAGTGTTAATTAGTGTTTATGATATATGGATAAGATGCCATGATTTCAACAAATAAGGAATGCGACATTTTTCCCCGAAAGAATGTAAACAGCATATAAAATAATTAACAATAAAACGTTAAGCACTGAATAATAGAAATATACCAAGTTTGTAAAATGTGAATTAAATCTAATAAGTACAAAGCCAAATGGAGGGCATTTTATTTTTCAACCAAATTAACATCTCTATTAAATACTATTAATTATATAAGTTTATACCTAATCAATACTTGTGTTGGTTGAAAAAATTGCAAGAGCTTAAATGGTTTAATACCTTTGAAGAAACAAAATCGCTGAATGAAAGAACGTATCGAAGCTTTATTAAACAAAATCGATGGCTATGAAATTAAAGCCCAAGAACAAGTTGAACAATTCAGACTAGAATTTTTGTCTAAAAAGGGAGAACTGAATGATTTATTTGAAGATTTTAAAACTGTACCAAATGAATTGAAAAAAGAGATTGGACAAAAATTAAATCAAATAAAAGTAAAAGCTCAAGCAAAGTTTGAGGAGGCACATCAAATGTTTGGCAAACAAACGGGTGCTGATAAAAAATCTCAATTAGACTTAACATTAAGTGCAGAAATAAGTTACACTGGATCTAGACATCCTTTAGCTATCGTTGAGAACCAAGTAATTGATATTTTTAAAAAACTTGGTTTTGTGTATTCTGAAGGCCCTGAAATTGAAGATGATTGGCATAATTTTTCAGCATTAAATTTTCCAAAAAATCATCCTGCTAGAGACATGCAGGATACATTCTTTATAGCAGAAGAGATAGCATTAAGAACGCATACAAGTTCTGTACAGGTTAGACTCATGGAAAATTCTAAGCCACCTATTAGAGCAATCATGCCAGGACGTGTTTACAGAAATGAGGCAATATCTGCTAGGGCAAACTGTTTTTTTCATCAAATTGAAGGCATTTACATAGATGAAAAAGTAAGTTTTGCAGATCTTAAGCAGACCTTATACTACTTTGTTCAAGAGCTTTTTGGTAATGATGTACAAGTAAGGTTTAGACCAAGTTATTTTCCTTTTACCGAACCAAGTGCAGAAATGGACATTAGTTGTTTGCTGTGTAAGGGTAAAGGTTGTAATGTTTGCAAGCAAACAGGCTGGTTAGAAATTTTAGGTTGTGGTATGATTGATCCTAATGTTTTAACAGCTAATAATATTGATCCAGAAAAATATACAGGTTTTGCCTTTGGTATGGGTATAGAAAGAATAGCCATGCTAAAATTTGAAGTAAAAGATTTAAGAACATACTTCAGTAACGATATTAGATTTTTAAAACAGTTTGAAAGTATTTAAAAGAAAATAAAATGAGTAAAGGACCTATTAGTAATTTTATTGAAACGCATTATAAGCATTTCAATGCAGCAGCTTTGGTAGATGCTGCAAAAGGATATGAGACCCATCTTTTAGAAGGAGGAAAGATGATGGTTACCTTGGCTGGTGCTATGAGCACGGCTGAATTAGGTAAATCGTTAGCCGAAATGATTAGGCAAGATAAAGTTGCTATTATTTCTTGTACAGGGGCCAATTTAGAGGAGGATATTATGAATTTAGTTGCCCATTCTCACTACAAGCGCGTCCCAAATTATAGAGATTTAAGTCCACAAGATGAATGGGATTTGTTAGAAAACCATTTTAACAGGGTTACCGACACATGCATTCCGGAGGAGGAAGCATTTAGGCGTTTACAAAAGCACATACATAAAATTTGGAAGGATGCGGATACGAGTGGCGAGCGTTATTTTCCTCATGAATACATGTACAAAATTTTGCTAAGCGGAGAGTTAGAGCAATATTATGAAATTGATCCTAAAAACAGCTGGATGTTAGCTGCTGCTCAAAAGAACTTACCAATAGTAGTACCAGGCTGGGAAGATTCTACGATGGGAAATATTTTTGCCTCATACGTTATAAAAAACGAAATCAAAGCAAGTACCATGAAATCAGGAATTGAGTACATGGCTTGGTTAGCAGACTGGTATGTAAAGAATTCGGAAGGAAAAGGAGTAGGATTTTTTCAAATAGGTGGCGGTATTGCGGGAGATTTTCCTATTTGTGTTGTGCCAATGCTATATCAAGATATGGAAATGGAGAATATACCATTTTGGAGTTATTTCTGTCAAATAAGTGATTCTACTACTTCTTATGGTTCTTATAGTGGTGCAGTGCCAAATGAAAAAATCACATGGGGCAAACTGGATATTCATACCCCTAAATTTATTGTTGAAAGTGATGCAACAATTGTTGCTCCGCTCATTTTCGCTTGGATATTAGGTTGGTAATTTAAAAAAAAAGCGCCTACAGGCGCTTTTTTTATTTCTCGAAGTAAAACAACGGATACTCTCCGTGTTTTCCGGTGAACTCCGGATTTCGTTCTTCCCAATTCCAAATTAGTTTTAAAAGTTGTTTACCAAAAAGAAAAGGATGCAAATACACTTTCATAAAAGGCACACTCACCACACGCCATACTGCTAGTTTAAAGGGCATAGGCATATTGGCTTTAAAGTATTCATATGGGTGAGCATGAAAATACAACATCTTGGTGGCTTTACCTTTACCAGAAGCTTTGGCAAAAAGGCCCCTTATGCGATGCCTAATGAATTCAATTGCACGAAATGGTAGAAGGGTTACATTCATTAAAATGGAATGTTTATACCAATCATAAACCACTACTCCTTTACCTTTAGGTTCCAATACCCGATACATTTCGGAAATGGCATTGATTTGTTCGTCTTTGGGGATATGATAAACTACATTTAATGAAACAAAACCTTGAGCCACATTATCTTTTATAGGGAGTTTTGTTAAATCACAAAGCAGACAAATAGCCTTGTCGCCTAGTTTTCTCTTACACTCTTGAAGTCCTTGAAATGAAAGATCTGCGCAGATTCTGTATTTGTAATTTTCTGAATATTGCAAATAATCTGGGTATTGAAGAGCACCTGAACCTGCGTCTAATAAGTAGGTTCCTGATGTATTAAGGTACCTATTTACTCTACTATGACAGTTTTTTAGATATTCTGCCGACATGGGACGTAAATCTTCGAAAATAATAGCATCCTCATAGTCTCCTTCTTCTTCTTGAAACCAGCCTCTTTGGTTATAAAAATCTTGAACCAATTTTTTATCAGCGATGAGGCTTTCGCCTTGTATTTTGGATTTATCTTTTACGAGAGCTAAATCGGAAAGAAGCACTACAATTCCTTTGATAATTGGATAAACATAAGTGTTATCGGTAGAAATAAGCGCTTTTTCTAGCTTATAATCAACCAATGTTCCATTGATATGCCAAAGTGCTTGTTGGTTAATTAAGTCATTAAATGATGCTAATTCTTCTGTAGAAAGCAATCTTAAATCGTTTCCAGTGAAATTGCATTTGAGTATTTGAACCCATTCCATAAGTGAGTTTGTATTATTTACGCAATTAATGCATAAAACAATGAAATTCAAACAAAGTGGAAAGTTAACATTATAGGTAAGTAGACATTTCGAGTTGTAACTTTTGAGCCTCCGAAGCCGCTTTACCGGCAAAATCTAAACCGTCTGAGGCATATATAATGCTTCTAGAAGCGTTGATTAATAATCCTACATTTTGGGTCAAACCAAATTTAACTACGTCTTTCAAAGAGCCGCCTTGGGCGCCTACGCCCGGCACTAATAAAAAATGTGAAGGAGCATACTTTCTAATGATCGAAAATTCTTCTGGTTTAGTAGCCCCAACCACAAACATTAAATTTTCTTTTGATCCTATTTTACAAGTATTCTCAACGACTACTTCGAAAAGGAATTTTTCTCCAACCTTTTGTTGTTCGTAGTCTTTACTACCAGGATTGGAGGTTAAGGCCAAGACAATTCCCCATTTGCCCTCGTATTTAAAAAAGGGTTCAAGAGAGTCATTGCCCATGTAGGGTGCTAAGGTAACAGCATCGGCATTGAGTGTTTTAAAAAACGCTTTGGCATATTGGTCGCTGGTGTTGCCAATATCGCCTCGTTTGGCATCTGCAATTTTAAAACAGTTTGTGGGGATATAATCCAGTGTTTTTTGCATAGACTCCCAGCCAGCAGCACCATTGGCCTCAAAAAATGCAGTATTAATTTTATAGGAAACGCAGTAAGGCTCAGTGGCGTCGATAATGGCTTTATTAAATGCAAAAATTGGATCAGGTTCTGAAAGCAGATGCTTTGGAATTTTGGTAATGTCTGTATCTAGGCCAACGCAAAGAAAAGATTGCTTGCGATTTATTTCTGCAACAAGGTTGTCGTGGGTAAACATGTTAGAAGATCAAATTAAATTCAAGGGCAAAGTTATGCATGCTACCTGATTTATTAGCAATGGTTGCTCCTGAATTTCCTGGCCAATCTCTTCCAAGGTTAATATTTCTTAAACCCCCTTTAAGTGCAATTTGAAATGCCACATATTCCATTTGATATTGATAAGCTCCAACAATGGCCCAATCATGGTTGTCTAATGGTATGCTTCCATCTGCTGGATAGGGATTATCATCTTGAAATACTAACTTGTTTAAAGCATGGCTAAACTGCATTCCAGCCCCTATTCTATGAACACTCTTGGGCTGAGGTTTTATCATTAGCAAAAGGGGAACATCTAAATAAAGATACTTAATAGCGCCAATATCTGGGCTAATTCCCCTAAATCTTCCTCCTCTAAAAGAAATGAGCAATTCATGTTGGAGTGAAACAGATTTATTAAAATTAATTCTACCATAGCCTCCCCCTAAAAGGCCAAGTCGAGGACTTTTATCAATAGGATAGGAGCCCAGAATTGCCGTAAGGTTAAAACCCATTTTTATACCTAAGCGATAAACGCCTTCATCAGATGCTTTTACCCAAGGTATGGGTGCTTCTTCCTCTTCTCCTTCTACGTTTGTAGAGTCTATTTGTGAAAACAACTCTGTGCCACTTAAAAGAAGAAGGAGGCTTAGCAGATAAGTATGCAATCTCATATTTACAAAGCTACGAGTTGCTAACGGCTATCTGTATCAATTATTCTAAAAAAAAACTTAAATCAAACTATTTTACTGTATATCGTTTTCTTACCACATCATAGGCTGCAAAATATCCAACTGCGCCATTTGTTATATTAGTTGGAAGGTTTGCTGGCGGAGATTGAAATGGACCAGGAATATTTGGGTTTGAGTTGTTGTAGGCATTAATAAAGTTGAACATGTTTTTATCGATGGATCTAAAAATGGCTAAAAACACCCGTCCACTTTCGAACCTTGAAAAAGGCAATTCAAAGCTATAAGGCTCATTAACAGGAGTGAGGCTATTGTCAAAAGTAATTTTATCGGTATTAAAAGAATCACTTTGGATGCTATCACTGTATACACCACTCGTGAAATAGGTGTATTTTACTTGAGGCCTGGCATCAAATGCGGCATAACTAAGTGCCCATCCAGCTGGAATAGCGCCACCGAGCTCGGGTCCTTTCCATGTTTGAAAAATAGAATCTACTCTGAACATTGGTTCAAGAAAAGTGTTGGCTGTGTAGGTTTTATTATTATAAACAATTGAAAGGTTGTAAGCAGTGTTTATGGTTCCAATAAAACCTGGTGCAGGTTGGTATCTCTTTGAGGCAGAATTATACACAAAAGGCACATTATTAACGGTTACTGTAGCATTGGAAACAATCGGATAGGGATCGGCACTATAATAATTGCTACTTAAAGTTAACCTCACATAAGAGCTATCCAGCTCTGTGGTTACTTCGCCTTCTACCACCAAAAGCGGTTCGGCATCTGGTATTTCGATGTTAATTTTTTCTTTGCAGGCACCTAAAAACAATGCCATTATCGAGAGTATAAATAGAGTCTTTTTCATACAATTAGAATTTAAAATTATAAGTAATTGAAGGCACTATGGTAAAAAGGTACCATTTGTAAATGATAGGCACGCCAGTATCTAGATCGCTATCATAACTTAAGGTGTAGGCATTTTTTCTGCCATATAGATTGTAGATAGAGAAAACCCAATCACTTTCGTTCTTATAAACCTTGCCAGGAACCTTTTTTCTGCCAAGGGTTAGAGAGATGTCTGCCCTATGGTAATTAGGGAATCTTGCATTGTTTCGAGCGCCGTAAAAGATGGATGGTTGTTCATTTCCAAAAATGGCATAACGCTGACTGGCCTGGGTAAATGCTTCACCGGTGGCATAAATAAAATTTCCAGAAACGCTCACACGTTCGCTGATTTTTTGGTTAAGCACAAAGGTAAAATAATGTGTTCTGTCGAATCTAAAATCGTACCATTCGCCATTATTGATATTATCAGCCCTTCTTTCAGATTTTGCGATAGTATACCCAATCCAACCAGTTGTGTTGCCGCCTTGTTTTCTTGCAAACAACTCTAATCCATAGGCACGGCCTTCGCCAGCAACTACTTGAGCTTCTATGGCTTCATTAAATTGAATGTCTGCGCCTTCTCTTAACTCAACCGTGTTTCTGAGGTTTTTGTAATAAGTTTCAGCGGAGAATTCGAGTTTATTATCTAAAAAGTTTCTAAAATATCCTAAAGCAAATTGATCTGCCATTTGAGGCTTAATATAGTTATCGCTAGGCGTCCAGAATTCTTGTCCAATGCTGGCAGTAATATTCTGAATCAGGTGCATATACTGATACATGCGGTTATAGGAACCTTTAACAGAGCTCTTATCGTTGAGCATGTAGGTGAAATTTAGTCTTGGTTCGAACCCAACGAACGTATTGTAAATTTCGTTTGAGGCATAGTTAGTATAAGGGTTTGCGGCATCTTTAGCGCTCTCTTTAATTTGACCATTTTCTACAAAAGTAGGTGAGCCGCCCACATAATTGATAGACCTACCACTGCCTATATTAGAAAAAATTGATAATCTGGCACCATAATCTAGAGAAATTCTAGCCCCAATTTTGGTGGCATGCGAGGCATATAAGTCTTGCTCGATGGCCTTTTTTACGGGTAATGATTGTGGGTCTACGATAGACGCCGCTTTAATGGGATCTATTTTACCAGGTAGAAATTCATATCTATTGGCTTTAACGCCAAACTTTATGCTGTTTTTATTATTTAAAAAGTAGCTTCCATCTACCTTTAGGTTAATATCATCAATATAATTTGTTCTTCTAAAATTTAGATTTTCGCTAATGTTAATATCAAAATTGTAGTTGTATCTAGAGTAAACAAGGCTGGTGTTTACAAAGAGTTTGCTATTAAAAATATGGTTCCATCTAAGTGTACCTGTATAATTTCCCCAGCCAAAACCAAAGGCGCCACCAAAGGCAAGATCGTCTCTACCAAAATAGCCACTTAGGTAAAGTTTGTCTTTGTCACTTAGCTCGTAGTTGAGTTTGATGTTTAGGTCGCCAAAATAGGCCGTTACTTGCGATAGCTGATCGGATAGAGGAAAGAACAGGTCGAAATAGCTCCTTCTTCCGCTAATTAGGAAAGAGGATTTATCTTTTACGATAGGGGCCTCTAGGGTTAATCTTGAGGATAAAATCCCGATACCACCGCTTGCTCCAAATTTCTTTGAATTTCCATCTTTCATGTGTACATCTAAAACAGAAGCTAATCGGCCACCATATTGGGCAGGAATTCCCCCTTTATAGAGTTCGAAATCTTTAATGGCATCACCATTAAAGGTAGAGAAAAAACCAAGCACATGAGAGGGATTGTATACCACAGCTTCATCCAATTGCACCAGGTTATGGTCTATGTTTCCACCGCGTACAATAAAGTTAGTAGACCCATCGCCAGCAGCTTGAACTCCTGGCAAAAGCTGAATGGCTTTAATAATATCAACCTCTCCAAGTAAAATAGGTATTTTCTTCACTTGTTTTACATCAATCTTAACCACACTCATTTTATTTTGAGTGACATTGCTGTTAGAAATTTTATCGGAGGTAACCACCAGCTCTTTGAGGGCTTTTTTTGATTCATTAAGCTCTACGTTGAGTTTAATGTTTTGGTTTAGGAGTACTTCTTTAATAATTGGTTCATACCCCACATAACTTATTTCTAATTTATAAGTACCAGGAGGAAGGCTTAACGAATAAAAGCCATAGGCATTAGTGGTTGCGCCGGTTTTTAGGTCTGGAACCGCTACAGAGGCGCCAATAAGTTCTTCTCCATTTTTAGCATCGGTGATATTTCCGCTAATGGTAAAGTTTTTGGTTTGACCCAACACAGGGTTTGAGCAAAGAAGGGCCAAGGCCAAGGCCAGGCTTAAAATTGATTTTTGTAGCATAGTCTAATAAAAGCGGCACAAAACTAAGTTGGCCCATACAATAACCAAGACTAAAGCGACAAAGTTTGCTTTGAGGGTGTTAAGTGGTTATTTTTAGTAGATAAAGGGGTTTGGATCAAACCGACACATTTAGATTTGAGGCCTTTCTACTGAAGCTAAAATAGATGATTAAACCAACCGCTAGCCAAATACTAAACCCAATCCAATTGCTTAATCCCAGTTCTGTCATTAGGTAGAAATTACTGCACAATCCCAGCACCGGAATAAGAGAATAGTTTCTTGTAAAGCTTAAAAAACTCACGATGGTACTGATGGCCAAAAAACCAAAAACTGGGATGTTGTGCCACCATTCGTGAAGCGTAAAGAGCTTTTGAAAAAAGCCAGGGTTAAGCACAATGGTGATGGTTAATCCTGTAATGTAAATAATCGGTACCCAATATTTACCATTGATATATGGCACTCTAAAGCCGGTGTGAAATTCGCTTTTATGACTTTCCATGACAATGACGGCGGCATTTACCAGTACAAAAGCAAAAAGGGTTCCGATGCTCGAAAGGTCTGTAACCTCTTTAAGGTTCATAAATAGAGCGGGTATGGCCACCATAAAACCAGTGACAATGGTAGCAAACCAAGGTGTTTTATACTTTGGGTGAATGGCCGAGAATTTTTTAGGAAGAAGGCCATCTCTACTCATGGTCATCCAAATTCTTGGTTGGCCGTTTTGAAACACCAATAACACACTGGCCATTGCAATTACGGCACTTACCGCTACAATTCCCTGCATCCATGGGAGGTTAACTTTCTCGAACACAAATGCTAATGGGTCGCCTACACCAAGCTCGGTATAATTTACCATTCCGGTTAATACTAAGGCAATCAGGATATACAAAACGGTACAAATAATGAGGGAGGCGATCATGCTTTTGGGCAGATCTTTTCTGGGGTCTTTACATTCTTCGGCAGTAGTGGCTAGGGCGTCGAAACCAACATAGGCGAAGAAAACCGAAGAAACCCCCTTTAAAACCCCTGTGAGGCCGTTGGGCGCAAAAGGGCTCCAATTTTCTGGGTTAACATAGAATGCTCCCACAACAATCACCATGAGCACAACGATTATTTTTAATCCCACCATGATATTACTGGCATTTTTGGTCTCTTTTACGCCTCTAAAAATTAGCCAGGTGATGGCCACAACGATGGCAAGAGCGGGTAAATCTAAAATGATTTTAAAACCTCCTATTTCTGGTGCTTGGGTCCAAGCATTAAAGGCTTCTTGTAAAGTTGCGCTAAGGGTTTGGTTGGCTTCTAACATCTTGATGGCTTCTTGATGTCCATTGGATGCGCTTAAATAATCCATGCTAAAATAGGTTGGGATGTTAATTCCCAATCCAGAGAGGAGCCCTGTAAAGTAATCGCTCCAACTGATGGCCACTACAATATTTCCGATGGCATATTCTACAATAAGTGCCCAACCAATTATCCAAGCAATTAACTCTCCAAATGCGGCATAGGCATAAGTGTAGGCAGAACCACTAATTGGAATAACAGAGGCAAATTCTGCATAGCACAATGCCGAGAAGCCACAAGCGATGGCGGTAAAAATAAATAAAGTGATAACGGCTGGCCCGCCATTAAAGCTGGCATTACCGATGGTAGAAAATATACCAGCGCCAATAATGGCAGCTATGCCCATGGCAGTAAGGTCTTTAAAGCCTAGTGTTTTATGCAGCGCGCCTTCTGTTTCTGAGAGAGCAGCATGGTCGCGCTGTATATCTGCGATAGTTTTTTTTCTGAAAAGAGACTTTAGGTTCACGTAGGTATATTAGAAAATCAAACCTAACGCATAGCAATTGGATTTACAAGTATGTTGTTAGAACAAATTATTTTCTATGTGATCGATAAGTGCATGAATGCATTTGATATGAATTTCTTGGGCTCTATCTGCGTATGGAGAATGTGGAGCGCGAATTTCTACATCGCAGATACCGGCCATTTTGCCGCCATCTTTTCCGGTGAGGCCGACTACTTTAATCCCGATTTTTTTGGCCGCCGCGATGGCATTTAATACATTTTTGCTATTTCCACTGGTGGATATTGCCAATAACACATCACCTTGTCTGCCTACAGCCTCTAAGTATCTGCTGAATATAAAATCATAACCATAATCGTTGCCAACGCATGCAATGTGGCTGGCATCGCTTATAGAAATGGCACCGATAGCGGGTCTATCGTTGCGGTATTTTCCTGTAAGTTCTTCGGCAAAATGCATGGCATCGCACATGCTACCACCATTGCCACAACTCAGTATTTTACCTCCATTTTTGATGGCTTGAACCATTAAATTTCCAGCAGCTTCAATTTTATCGAAATTAGAATCATCTGATAAAAACGAAGCGAGAATAGATTGAGCTTCTAAAAAATGCTGTTTGCTGCTCATAATTACTTTGTATTAAAGGCGGCCTTGCCGGCATCTAGGAAGTTTACAAAATTTTGCACGTTTAGGTCGTATGCTTTTGGTTCAACCAAAGTTTTTTCATTTTGATTGATGATCACGTAGTATGGTTGAGCGTTTGCATTGTACTTCGAAATTTGTAAATCGGCATTTTGCTTACCAATGGTTTTCTTCTCCTTGTTATCTCTAGTACTTACATACCATTCTTCTTGAGGAAGCTCAGTTTTATCGTCTACGTAAAGGGCTAGCACCACAAAGTCTTCTTGTAATCTTTTAAGAACGGCAGGATCACTCCAAACGTTTGCTTCCATTTCTCGGCAATTAACACAGCCATGTCCTGTAAAATCAATGAATATTGGCTTGTTAACTTTCTTAGAGTAGGCGAGAGCTTCTTTGTAGTCGTAAAATCCATTAAGTTCATGGGGTAATGGTTTAAACACGTCATCAAATCTCACTTTTTCTGGAAAATCGCTGCTTTTTTGGCTAGTATGTGAGCTCCTTTTGCTAAGATCAAAATCTAATGTTTCTTGAGGAGGCAAATAACCGCTAATGGCTTTAAGTGGTGCGCCAAACAATCCTGGGAAGAGGTATAATACAAAAGTGAAAGTTGCAATGGCTAAGAATAATCTTGGAACGCTAATAGAGGTAACTTCGTCGTCGTGGGCAAAGCGAAGCTTGCCAAGCAAATATAAACCGAGTAGGAAGAAGACAACAATCCAAATGGCAATGTAAATTTCTCTATCTAGTAATCCCCAATGGTAGGTTTGATCTGGAATAGAGAGAAATTTAAAGGCAAGTGCGAGCTCTAAAAATCCAAGTACAACTTTTACTGAATTTAGCCACCCTCCAGATTTAGGAAGGTTTTGAAGCCAAGAAGGGAAAATGGCAAACAAGGTAAAGGGTGCTGCTAAACCAGCACCAAAAGCCGCCATTCCTAAAGCCGGCTTTAAAAACTGTCCTCCAACAGCTTCAATTAGAAGGGAACCAACGATGGGTCCTGTGCAGCTAAATGAAACCAAAACCAAGGTAAATGCCATAAAGAACACTCCAATAAAAGAACCCATAGAACTTTTGCTGTCTACTTGGTTAACAAATTGGTGAGGCAAGGTAATCTCGAACATGCCAAGAAAACTGGCGGCAAAAACAATAAAAATTACAAAGAATAGGATGTTTGGTAGCCAATGTGTGCTGAGTGCATTTCCAAAGTCTTCACCCAAACCAAAAACTCCAAAAATTACACCAAGTGAGGCATAAATTCCTACAATACTTAGCCCAAAGCCAAAAGCTCTTTTTAAGGCCAAACTTCTTGTCTCGCTGCGTTTTGTAAAGAAAGTAACTGTCATTGGGAGCATAGGAAAAACACAGGGAGTAACTACTGCAACAAGGCCCCCCAAGAAGGCGAAGATTAGAAAGGCTAGCATAGATTTTTGATCGCCTCCACTTACCGAGCCGGTGTGGGTAGAAACCTTTTCATTGGATTGAACAGCAGCTTTTGGAGCAGTGTCTGCTGCTTGACTTATCACATTTACGCTTGCAGAATCTACAGCAGGTTCTTTGGTTGGCGTGGCAGTTGTAGCGCCTTTGTCGTCAAGTACTTTAATGTTTTTAATCACAATTTCGTCGTCGAACAGCACACACATTCCTGTGATTTGCGAGCATTCTTGAAATTCAAGTGCTACTTTGATGACAGGGTTTGCTTTTAGGATTTTAACCTTTTGTCTAAATTCTGCTTTACCGGTAAATGTGGAAACCTCTCCTTCAAAAACCTCATCAAAATGTTTGTGGTTTCCAACCGGTCTAAGTTTGCCCACCAATTGATAGCTTGGGTGTTTTTCAAAATCAAAACGAGCAACAGTAGGCCCAACAGACTCGCTAAAGTCTGATGAGTACATGTACCAATCTTTTTGAATTTTGCTGGTGAAAATTAACTCGATTTCTTCTCCAATTTTAACCTCACTTTTGGATGTTTTAGTTTCCCATGTTGGCTTTTGTTGAAGCTGAGCTTTAAGAAATAGTGGAGCCAAACCAAGCAACAAAAAGGGAACAAGTAGGATTTTTATTCTTAACATAAGTTTTTGATATGTAACGTAAGCGTTTAACCTTTGGTAGCGGCTTCGTACTTTAAAATTTCATAATATATACAAGCAACAAATTTATATAATAAAGGCAGTAAAGCAATACTTAAGGATTTGAAGGACTTATTTGAATTTTTATGTCTTTTAATGAATCATTTGGTGGCAAATGGTAGACTACCAAGTAGCAAATGGCAGCGTTTAGTTTTTTGGTGGGTTTTGGTTTGAACCAATAATCGCCTGTTTGAAACTTTCCGGGTTTACCATTACAAAACTGTAAAAGCTGCTTTTGTTCCCAGAATAATTTTTCTTGTGTTAATGTATCAATGGCAAATAAGGCTATTTGACCCTGATATTCGTGAGGGAAATGGTGGTTAAGTGAAATACGGTACTCTGCGCCATTTTCTAGCGCTTTAAATTTAAAGCCAGCCAATTTAAGAATAGTATCTGAAGGAACGCCCTTGCTATAGTAAGAAATGGTTTGATGTGGTTGAAAACTATTTGATGTGGCTTCCCCCTTTTTTTCTTTCCAAACCCAACCCATGTAAGGGTTTGAAGTACGCAAGAACACACGCCAATACTTTTCTTTATTCATTTGGTCCCAATGAAGAATATAATGCTGGTACTGCCAGGTTTGAATTAGATTTACAGTGATAGTGATAAGAAGCACTATTGAAAAAGCTAGTTTCTGTGGAAACTTAGGCTTTTGAGTAAATAATTTGATTGGCAGGATTAATATAGGCAAATATTCTAGGTATACCCTTTGCCCATACGAACTGCCATAAAACCAGCACCACCAGCTGCTAAATACATAGGTAATGAAGGTAAAATAAAAAAGGAAGTAGGCCTTGAAAAAAGTGTTTTTTGTTGGGTTTAAGAAAACAGTGGTACCTATTAAAATAGCTAGAATTGGACAGTACACAAAAAGCCCCTTTTGGTAACTAAAAAGGATATTTAATAATTGAGGATTAAGAAAATCGAATGTTTCATGTTGGTAGCTATAAACATAGATATATCCTGTTTGTAAATACCATAGGCACATTTGCAGCATAATTGGAGCCAAGAATAAAAAAACGGCGATGGTGAATGGTTTGGCATTTGTTTTTATAAAATCAATTACTCTAAATAAGCCTTGTAAATCTATTATCAGTGGCAAAGCCAAGCAAACTAAAAAATTAACAGGTCTAAGTATCGTAATTAGTCCCAATGCAAGACCTGCCAACCAAAGGTGTTTTATGTAAAGGTGTTTAGTGAATAGTTTGATATTAAGCAAAAACAATGAAATCAATGCAAAAGAAAACACATGACTATAGCTGGCGTCGAACCAGGCATAATTTGTAAATGGGGTGGAAAACAGAATAGAAATTTGAGCACAGACTATATAGAAATCTCTTACGCGGTATTGACATAGAATTTTTCGAACAGCGATTAGCCCAACGAATAAACACAACAAAGCACCAACTAACACCATTACTTGGTATGGAAATTCATATCCTGTGTCTGAAAACCCTAAGACGCTCCTGCACAAGTGAAGCGGCAAGAATAAAGGAAGTAATATTGTGGCAGTACCGCAGTAATATTTATTAACCAATCCATTTCTATAGGCTTTATAATAAGGCTTGTCATTCAAGGCTGGATAAAAAATGGTGGTGGTATCAGAGATTGTTTGATGTCTTACAAGATCCTTTCTAATAAAAACAGATGGAAGATAATCATAATATCCTTCGCCATCTGAGTGGATATAATCTAATCGCTGATTGAAATTTAACAGCATTACACAGGTAAACACAAAGAGTAGCAATACTTCTCTTAAAGCATGGTTTCCGATAGGTTTCATTGCAGGCTGGCTATAGGTTTAGGTTAACGCAAAATTATTTGTTTGCTTATTAAAATATACAAACAAATAATAATGTGAGAAAAAGCCTTCAGGCTACTTTTAATACATTCTTATCTTTGTTGTAAGTGATAAATCGAATTCAACATATTTTCTTCGGCTTCCTATTTCCTTTAGCATTGTTGGGTCAAACCGATACTAACGCCGTTAAACCTGTGCTAGCACCAAAGCAAAC
>CAYUDC010000006.1:0-3967 GCA_964443415.1 uncultured Chitinophaga sp.
TAGAGGTAGCTTTTTTTAATGAGAACATTGTTTTTGCTGGCTTTAGCATTCAAGATTCTAGTAAAGGAGGCTTATTTTTTTCAAGCAATGCTGGTAGCAGTTGGAGTCAAATTTTGCTTGAAGCTTCTAGTATTGGCAAAGATGTGGACGTTACAGACATTGCTTTTAATATTGAAGGTTCGGACACCGTAGCTTATGTAACAGTGGCCTACGACCTTAGTAAACCACAAGGAAGAAGTGTGTATAGGGTTGTAAAAAGTGGTAGCACTTGGACTGGTTCGCAAAACATGAATAGCGCCAATACTTCTACAGGCACTGTGATTGTGGCCTCCTTAGAAGATGTATTAGTTAGCGCCACAAGAGATACTTTGTATGTTACAGGTACAGACGCTGGAATCAACCACCCTATCACCTATTATAAAATCATCAGTGGAACCAACAAATGGACACCCATGACCACTTCTGGCTATCCGTTTGTGAGCGGCAAAAAAGGCAAGGCGGTTGCCTTGGGTGGCGATACTGTTTTTTGTGCCGTAGACGCAGATATTTATATGTATATATGGGGAACTACCTCATGGACTTTAGGCTATTCTTATCCTGTAGGCACTCAAATAAACTTCTTGTATTATGACGAATTGCTAGCAGGCACCAGTACTGGTTTATATGGTCATGTTACCCAAACCAATGGCAATGCTTGCTATATCAATAAAAATATAAAAGGAGTCATTTGTGGAAACAACCCATTTGTATTGAATGGAAAGAACTACTTTAACGGAGGAGTTTATAAAGATACTTTAGTGCTAAGCAATGCTTGTGATACCATTTATACTTTAGAGCTCCTAAAGCCATCCTCTGCCCCAGTTTCCATCAATAGAAATGCTTGTTTTGGAAGTTTGGTTCAATTGCCAAATGGCAGCTTTATCACTGCCGAAAATTCGAGATTAGATTCCATTAAGTTAAGCTCTTCATTGGGTTGCGATAGTTTGATTTTATTTAATTTAACTGTAACTAGAATTAATACTGGTGTTACTAAGTCAGGTACAATTTTAGAGGCTAATCAAGCAGGTGCCGTATACCAATGGTTAAATTGTAAAGAGGGAAAGGCAAAGATTACAGGTGCCACACAGAAATCTTATCAACCAAGCACAAGTGGAATATACGCCGTGCAGATAAAGTTAAACGATTGTATAGATACTTCTGAATGTTTTGAGGTAAACATTGCTTGTTATATTCAAAAAGAAAAGAATGGTATCATTTGTGGCAATGGAAGGTTTATCTTTAATGGAAAAGTATATGAAATGCCAGGAACCTTTAAAGACACCATCAACGTAGAAATAGGTTGCGATACTGTTTATACTATCCGCATTAGCAGAAAAGAAATCATTCCATTGGTGCTTAACTTCGAGGCTTGTTTTGGAGAAGAAATTCTGCTGCCTAATGGTCAAAAATGGATGGCAGAAAACAGCATAAGAGATACATTTAAATTAAGTTCACCTTCTGGTTGTGATAGCGTGATTATTGTAAATGTAGAAGTAAATAAAATCAATACCAATGTAGCTGTGGGCAGCAGTGCATTAGAGAGTTTGATGGCAGGTGCCAGTTACCAATGGTTAGATTGTAGGGCAGGTAAGTCGCCCATCAGTGGAGCAACTGGTAAATCCTATTCTCCTCCAGTAAACGGCGAATATGCAGTTGAAATTAAATACAAAAACTGTGTAGATACCTCTATTTGCTATGCCTTTAACCCAGTTGGCTTAAGCGAATTTAGCCTAAATCAGTTTTATGTTTATCCTAATCCAACACAAGGTTTTATACAAGTTGAAACTCAGGCAAAAGGAAGGGTAAAAACCATTCTATTGGATATCAATGGTAAATTATTGTTTGAGTCTACCTTCGAAAGTATAGTCGAAATTGATTTATCAAATTATCCTGCTGGCATCTATCAACTACTGTTTGTTGATAGTTCGGGCGCGAGTTTGGTGAAGAAAATTCACAAATACTAGTTTACAAACTTATAAAAAGGCTGCCCTTATACGGCAGCCTTTTTTTTATAGTATTACATCAAAAATTCGGTATGAACCAAACTCATAACGCCAGAAAAAATCCACCCAAGTATTGTTTACCTTATAGCTGGTTTTAAATTGATTGGGCGCATTTTTAACAGGTATTATATTCTGTTTGTATAATTTTGGATTGATAGAATCATTTAAGTTGATGCGGTTTAAAGTCTCAGAAAGTTGTTTAAATACTCCAGAAGCATCGCTCTCTAATTCAAGGTTCCAGGCATGAGAAAATCCCATCATTTGTTTACCTTGTTTTATCTTTAAGCTAGGCGAAACATATTCAGCAGCCAGCCTATAATTACTTTCTTGTAAGGCTTTATTGAACAACTTTAACGAAGGAATTAACAACTCTACTTGTTGCAATTTTTCGCTGTTTGGTTCAAACAGTTTAATAGCCCAAAGCTTGCCTTTTGTATTGATATCTATAGAAATAGATAGTTTTTCATACACCCATTTCTCGCCATATTCTCCAATACTTAAAACATCATTAGGGTTGCCAAGAAGTTTTTTAATAGCTGCCTTTTGCATGCCAAATGATAAGCCATACATGCCAGCATCCATTTCTTGTTGTAAAGAAGACAGTTGAATGGTATGAATTTGATTTGGATTTAGTTTATCAAACTCAAAAACCATTACCCAGCCTTCCCCCATTGGATGTTTGAAAGCCTGCATGGAATTGCCTGTGATGGTGGTATCTTCTAAATAAGGTTTACCAAGCACCATGCGAGTGATGGCTTTGTCTTGCCCAATGGCAAAACCTGCTAAACTCCTTTCAATCTTTTGGCAAAAGGTTCGGGTTGAACCAAACAAGGCTAAAACAAGTAAGAAGCGCATTAATAGGTGTAGAATGAAAATACACCTCTACCTCCATTGGCAAAAATGCCTTCAATTACCACCTGGCCTCTTAAGGATTCAAGTGCTTTAATGAGGTCTTCTACATTTTCGTAGCTTTTGCGATTTAGGGAGGTAATGATAAAGCCTTCTTGAATGCCCATATTGGCAATTCTACCTTGTCTTATATTGCTAATTCTATATGCATTTGCCACGCCTAATTTATCTTTTTCTATTTTTGGCAATGGCTGAAAATCGGCACCCAAAACATCAGAGCTTACTGTTCCTTTTTTCATGATGGCAGTAGTTCCTTCGCGGTTTAATAATGAGATAGTGGTCTCCTTATCTTTGCCATCGCGCTTATACAGAATTTTAATCTTATCACCAGGTCTATGATAAGCAATTTGTTCGTCGAATATGGCTTTAGAATCGATGTCTTTATCATTGGCTTTTAAAATGATATCCCCTGTTCTAAGGCCGGCTTGGTCTGCCGGGCCTTCAGCCAACACTTGGTCTACCAAAATCCCGATGTTATTATTGATAGCATACTTTTGAGCCGTAGCTGCATCAATGTCTTTTACATCCATGCCAGTAAAGCCGCGTTGAACTTCTTTAAACTCTACTAAATCTTTGATAATTTTTGAGACAATATTTACTGGAATGGCAAAGCCATAGCCGTTGTAAGAGCCAGTATTGCTGGCAATGGCAGTGTTTATTCCTACCAATCTTCCTTCTAAATCTACTAAAGCTCCACCGCTGTTTCCTGGGTTAATGGCTGCATCGGTTTGAATGAAGCTTTCTATTGGAAACTGGTTGTTTACAATATTGATGTTTCTTCCTTTAGCACTTACTATGCCAGCAGTAACAGTTGAGGTTAAGTTAAAGGGGTTTCCAACGGCCAATACCCATTCTCCCACTTTTAAATGTTCTGAGTTACCAAAGGTAATCTTAGGCAAACCTTTGGCTTCTATTTTTAATAAGGCTAAGTCGGTTGAAGGATCTGTACCCACCAATTTTGCTTTATAAGACTGTTTGTTGTTGTTGGTAATTACTTCAATTACATTGGCATTATT
>CAYUDC010000006.1:4067-11056 GCA_964443415.1 uncultured Chitinophaga sp.
CTTTATAAGACTGTTTGTTGTTGTTGGTAATTACTTCAATTACATTGGCATTATTCACTACATGCAAGTTAGTAACAATATAACCATCATCAGATACAATCACGCCAGAGCCAGAGCTAGCCACTGGTCCGCGTCTCCCAAAGAAATCCATGCCGTTCCAAAAATCATAAAATGGGTCTTGGTATCTTTGGTTGGTAAGGGTTTTAATGAATACTACAGAATGTAAGGTTGCCTCTGATGCTTTAACAAAATCTATGTTAGCAGGAGACACACCTTTATAATCTACCAATGAAACCTTGTTTTGGCCAGAATCAACGGTTTGAAAAACAACTTGTTTGTTAGATAATAAATTGATACAAAATGCTCCGGCAATGCCACCAGCAAAGCCTAAAGCCATCATTTGCCATTTTTTCATTGTCAAAGTTTTTATAAGTTAAAATCAATTTTACTCAATTACATTGGCTTTTAAAATCAATATAATTTCAGGTTGAGTGGGGTCGTTGGTAATCAACTTAATCGTTTTAGAATCGGGGCCCGCCATGTTTACAGTGCTCCAAACTACCTTTAGTTTTGCAGTTTCACCCTTTTTGATGGTTCTTGAAGACAAATCAGGAATTAAACAAGTACAGTTTTTAATTACTCTTCTAATTTCTAAATCTTTTTTACCTTTATTTCTAATTTCAAATTCTCCCGAAGGCGAACTAAACAGCTGCACATTGCCAAAATCAATGGTGTTATTTTTCACGAAAAATTTAGGTGCTTCTTTTAAGGTCTTTTTGTCTAGGTTTCCAAAATCCTCGACGATGTTGGCATTGAATGTAAAGATCTTAACAGGCAATGAATCATCGTTGGTATACACCTTTATTTCTTGTCTTACTGGCCCAAATTCTACTGGCTTTCTTGGGAAATAACGTACTTTAAGGGTGTATTCAGAATTAGGTAAAACATTGTCAAAAGATTTAATCACTTGAATATTGGGAGGGCTTTCGATTTTATAGAAATAAATACGCTTGTTGCCCATGTTAAAGAAGGCCAATTCTAAGCTGTCGTACGAATTATGTTTCACTTGATTTAACTCAATGACATTGTTAGGAACAGCCAGGTTGCCATATTTATACCTAAACACATCATTCTGTTTTAATTTAGTGGCATGCACCACCCCTCTAATCGTTAAATCTACTAAAGATGGATCACCATTAGAAAGAATCGAGATGGTTTTCTCAAAAGGACCTTGCTTTCCCTCTGGCTCAAAAACAGCAAATACAGAACCAGTGTCGCCAGGATTTACCTCGTTTACAGTGTAATTGGTAGAGGTACAACCACAAGTAGTTTTGATATCACTAATCTTAACAGGCGCTTTGCCGGTGTTAACAAATTTAAATTCATGCCTCACACTACCCCCCATTTCATTAATATTACCAAAATCCCAAAAGCGGTATAAAAATTCTATTTTGCCTTTATTATCATTTGCAGCATTTTTATTTTGTGCTGTAATGCTTGAACCAATCAGCGTTAAAAAAACCAGAGAAAATATTCTTATCATAAGTATCAATTTTATTATAGACGATTAAACAAGGTTTGTAGTTGCAATCTTAAAGTATTTCAAATGCATCTGCATCCTTTTCAACTGGAAATTGTGCCCTATATTGTTGCAATGCATCTTTATCCAATTCAATAATTTGAATTTCATTAGAATTTTTAGCATCATATTCAAGCTCTCCCATTGGATTAATAACCCTTGAATCACCCGAATGGTTTATTTGATTAATATCTAATCCTATTCTATTAACAGCCGCTACATAAGATTGGTTTTCTATGGCACGTGCAGTGAGTAGAGCCTTCCAATGGGCTGCTCGTCTTTCTGGCCAATTGGCAACAAATAAAAGTAAATCATAATTATACTTTTCTGTTCTTCTAAGCCAAACCGGAAACCTTAAATCGTAGCAAATAAATGGGGCAATGCGCCAACCTTTATAATCTATTATTATCCTACTACTTCCTTTATGATAATGCAAATTCTCTTCGCCCATTCTAAACAAATGTGCTTTATCATAATAGGCTTCGGCACCGTTTGGGTCGAACCAAAAAAAACGATTATAAAAGCTTAAACCCTCTTTAAACATAATGCTTCCACAGATTGCGACATGCTTTTCTTTGCACCACATTTTAACCTCTTCAAGGGTTTGTATTTGGTAAGTTTCAGCTATCATCTCTGGCCTCATGCTAAAGCCTGTGCTGAACATTTCGGGTAAAATGATCATGTCTGGCAGGGAAGTTAAACCATAGATCAACGACTTAAAATGCCTCAAATTCTCCATTGGATTTTCCCATACCAAGTCTTGTTGGAGTAAAGCTACTTTTAGTTTTCCCATCAATTTTTTCTTAATCTATTCATAAAATCTTCCATGCCGGCACTCGCACCTTTGGCAATATGTGTTACCTGATGACTAGAATACAAGCTTACAGGTTTTGGATCAATTACATAAACAGGTGCAAATGTTGGCACGTATTGAACCAAGCCTGCCGCAGGATATACCTGCAAAGACGTTCCAATGATAAGAAAAACATCTGCTTGAGCACAAATTTTGGCAGCTATCTCAATCATAGGTACGGCTTCGCCAAACCAAACAATATGAGGCCTAAGTTGCGAACCTAGCTCACATAAATCACCCATGTTTAAATCTGCACCCGCTATGTCATATATAAGATCTGGATTTTTAGTACTCCTAGATTTTAGCAATTCGCCATGTAAATGATAAATCAAACTGCTCCCAGCTCGCTCATGTAAGTTGTCTACATTTTGCGTGACGATACTTACTTTATACTCAGATTCTAAAGATTTTAGAGCCAGATGTGCTTGATTTGGCACAGCTTCTAGGCAAGACTTTCTCCTTAAATTGTAAAAATTTAGCACCAATTCGGGATTCCTATGAAAGGCTTCTGGGGTGGCAACATCCTCTATATTGTAGCCTTCCCATAATCCGCCGCTATCTCTAAAAGTTTGAATGCCGCTTTCGGCGCTAATTCCTGCACCGCTCAATACAACTAAATGGGGCTTTTCTTTGTCATTCATATGGTGTAAATTTACAAATTGATAATCAGCCAACCAATAATAACCTGAAAAGATTTTCTACATATCTATTGCTCTTGAATTTGTTTTTGGTACTCATAACAAATTCTCATGCCATGCATTTGCCGCGCAATTTTATTGAATTTGTAGAGAACAAAGGGCAATGGGAATCGAATGTTTTGTTTAAGGCAGACATCCCAATTGGACATCTCTTTATTGAAAAAGACAGACTTACCTATTTGTTCGTAGATAAAGAAGCCACACATGAGTTGCAGCATGGTAAGGATATTAAGAAAATACATTTTCATTCGGTTAGGGTAAAACTGCTTGGCGCCAATCAAAGTCCAAGTATTTCTCGGTTCGAACCAAGCGAAGCCTACTACAATTACTTTATAGGGGATGCCTCTAAACATGCCACCAATGTGCATGGATACAAAAAAATAGTTTTACAAAATGTTTATCCGGGTATCGATATGGAGGTGTTATCTAAGGGTAATAGCATCAAGATAAACTTTGTGGTGAAGCCTGGGGCTAATCCAAATCAAATTGCCTTGGAGTATCAAGGAGCAGATAAATTGCAATTGCAAAATGGGTTGTTAAAAATCGAAACATCACTTGGCACTTTGCTAGAAGGGCAACCCGTGAGCTTTCAACAAATTAATGGGGCAGAAAAAATCATTAAAACCAAGTATCAGTTGGATGGAAATATGGTAAGGTTTAAAACCAATAACTACCAAAAGTTTAATACCCTCATCATTGATCCTGAAGTTGTTTTTGGAACCTATATGGGAAGTGCTGCCGATAACTTTGGTTTTGCTGCGAGTTATGATTTAAATGGAAACGCCTTAGGGGCAGGAACCGTTTATGCTGCCAATTTTCCTTTTACAACTGGTGCGTTTGATGTGAGTTTTGCTGGTGGTAGCGACTTTGACGGTGAATACGCCAGGGACGCTTTTATTGCTAAATTTAATAGTACTGGGTCTACCCTATTATTCGCTTCATTTATTGGTGGGACCAATAACGAACAACCACACTCTGTATCCACCGTTCCTGCCACAGGAGATATTATTATTTTTGGCACTACACAGTCAGACAATTTTCCTGTGTCTCCTAATGGGCATGATAAAACCCACGGCGGGGCTTATGATATTTTTGTTACCAAGCTAAGCGCAAACGGAAATCAATTATTAGCTTCCACTTATTTTGGGGGCATCAACGATGATGGAATAACAGGAAATTCTCAAGGAAATTTTACCTCTCAACCCCACAACTTGCATTATAACTATGCCGATTGTTTTAGGGGTGAAGTGATTGTAGATTTATCTGGTAATATTATCATTGCTTCCGTAACAAAATCCAGCCATCTGCAAGGAGTTCCCATGCTTAATTCGGCTCAACCTATTTATGGAGGTGGTGCACAAGATGGCTTACTCATAAAGTACAATGCCAATCTAAGTGCTATCTTATTTAGCACCTTTATTGGCGGTGTTAATGCAGATGCAGCTTACTCTGTATGTGTAAATAAAGCCAATGAAATCTTAGTTGGTGGAGGCACAAACAGCGCCAACTTAGGCTTTTCTAGCTCTTTTAACCCGCAAGGCGGAACAGATGGCTTTATTGGTAAATATGGTTCGAATGGGGTTAGACAGCGAATTATTTATACCGGAACTTCTGCCTATGATCAAGTGTTTTTTGTAGCCTCTGATGACAATAACTCGGTGTATGCCATGGGGCAAACAGAAGGCAATATGCCATTATCTCCGCAAACCTATGGAATTCCTAATGCCAAGCATTTTGTGCAACAGTATAACTCAGATTTAACACAACAAACCAAGGCCACTACTTTTGGAAAGGCCAATGCCACTAAACCAAGTTTAGCACCTTCGGCCTTTATGGTAGATAATTGCGGACGCGTTTATATCAGTGGCTGGGGCGGTGGAACCAATCAAAGTTATCAGTTTGGATTAGATAATTTATTTGGATTTCAAACCAGCAATGATGCATTTCAAAAAACCACTGATGGTTCTGATTTTTACCTCATGGTACTCTCTCCAAATTTTGGAAGTTTATTATATGCCACCTATTATGGTGGAAGCACCAGCCAAGAACACGTAGATGGTGGCACCAGTCATTTCGATCCTAGTGGTATAGTTTACCAAAGTGTTTGCGCGGGCTGTGGTGGATTTAATGATTTTCCAACTACCCCCACTGCTTATTCAAAGATTAATCCCGGCAAAAGAGCTTTTAATACCAATGTGGGTGGTTGTAATTTAGGCTTGTTTAAGTTTGACATGCGCACCTATTTGCTACCGCCTAAAATGCTTGATACCATTCTGTATGTGAGCGCTGGTAAAAGTTTAGAGTATGATTTTTATGCCACCGATGCAGGGGGTGATATATTAACTATGAAAGCTTCTGGTGATATATTAACCAAATCTCCAAATCCTGCCTCATTAAGTGTCATTAGCAGCACTCCAGGTTTATTGTGGGGAAGGTTAAATTGGCAATCGTTGTGTAGTGACTTAGGCTCAGACACCTTTAGAATTGAAGTAACAATAGAAGATGCTGCTTGCCCTTTGCCAAACTTTGTAAAAGCTTCCATCAAAATTGTTTTACAAACAGATACCCTCGACCCTCCTTTTCCTCAATGTTTAAAAGCCATAGACGATAATAATTTGTTCCTTGATTGGGTATTGCCAAATCCGAGTGATGCCTTTGGAAAATACTTGATTTTGCGTTCTGTCAACGATTCACCGATGCAGGTGTACGACTCTGTTTCGGTTCAAACCGTAAACAATTATTTGGATGTAAAAGCCAACCAAAACTTCGAAAACAACTATTGCTTTCAGTTGGTAACCCTTAATAACTGCCGCATCGCTGGGGATACCTCCAGAAAGATATGTTCTTATATTCCCATAGATTCAAGTAATCAACAAGTTTATTTTACTAACTTAGAAACAGAGATCATTCAACTAAATGCTTATGACACCTTCTTTAGACAATATACAATTGCAGGTTTAGAGCCTAAAGATTCTGTATTTATTAAACTAAACGGTGAGTTTAAAATTAAAAATTATGGCACCACTGCAACTGCCAATGGGTTAGGAACAGCCACTGCAACCATTTCTTGGGTGCCAGATTGCAGTCATATTGGTAAAGACACCATCGAGTTATTGATACAAGTTAGAGACAATACTTGCCCCTTGCCAAAAACTGGTGTGAAGAGGGTGTTGTTTTTGGTTGATCCAATTCCGCAACCCAAATCGCCAAGGGTAAACTGTCCGGTGGTGATTTCCGATGATTCTATTAGATTAGATTGGCCTGTTTATCCTGCCAATAGGTTTACTAAAGAGCTGTATTTATTTAGAGAAATCAATGGCGTAAAACAACAGATTGCAAGCTTTAGCAATGTAGGAACCATTACGTATGTAGATGTATTTAAGTTTGATGCCAATAAAACTACTTGTTATAGTTTAAGTTCAAGCGACATTTGCGGTTATCATAGTGATACCAGTGGTTCTAGCTGTGTGGCGTTTCAACCCATTCCCAATGAGAATTTAAGATTATACACAGTTTCGGTTCAAAACGATAAAGAAATAAAGTTAACCTGGCAGGCCGCCAAAGCCGATAGTTTTTGGCGTTATATGGTTTACAGAAAAGAAGGGCGCTTGGGTTTTGATTTTGAAAAGGTGGGCGAGATAAGAAATTTAAATGATACACAATTTATAGATACCCGTGTAGATGTAGATAAAACAAGCTATTGCTATAAATTGGTCAATGTAGATTTATGCGGTAATCCAAGTTTAAATGATATAGAAGAAGTTGCAAAACAACTCCAAGTTTCCATTCTGCAAATTGTGTATCCAGAGGATGCTCCTATAGCTCCTTCTTTTTCACTTGTTCAAACGTTTCCCTCACG
>CAYUDC010000006.1:11066-55631 GCA_964443415.1 uncultured Chitinophaga sp.
ATTTATGCGGTAATCCAAGTGTAAATGATAGAGAAGCTTGCTCGATTGTATTGAGTGGCACCTCTGCCCCATTTGTGCATTCTTTAAATTGGCTACCGTTTGAGTATTGGGAGCAAGGTACTGAAAAATACGAATTGTATAGAACAGAACCGGGTATTAATGCCGATCAACTCATTAAAACCACACAGGTAAAAAATACCTTTACCATAGATGATGTATTAAATTATGACAATGGATTGTATTTATACAAAGTGGTAGCCCATGAAAACCCTGATGGATATGAGCAAGTAAGTGAATCGAATGTCATTGATTTAATTCAGGCCCCCATCGTTTATGCGCCCAACGCTTATACAGAAAATGGAGATGGATTGAATGATAAATTCGAAACCGTACCTGTATTTGTAAAAGACTATTATATTCAAATTTTCAATCGTTGGGGCGAAAGAATATTTGAATCTAGGAGCAAATACGACTATTTTAATGGATCGTTTAAAGGGAAAGAATCTCAAAGTGATGTGTATTTTTACATCATACAATACAGTGGTTGGAATGGCCTAGAATATACCAAGAAAGGCAATTTTACCATCCTTCGTTAGGCCTGAAACTTTTCTCTTAATTTTATTCTGGTGAGGTGTCTTTTGGTATCCAAAGAAAAATCATTGTCCATCACCCATTGATAGTATCCAGGCTCTGATTTTAACACTTGAAGCACTGGTTTACCTTTGTGTTTGCCAAAGTTAAATACTTCAATTCCTTTATCATTAAACACCATTCTTCCGGCCAAATCTACATTATTACTTTGCCCAGAAAATTGGTGCAAGTAATCGATGTTATTTTGAAGTTGGGAATACTTTTCTACCTGCGACTTAAGAACCTCCCAAGTGGCGCGCGTGTCTGCTTCTGCACTATGGGCATTTTCTAAATCCTTATCGCAATAAAATTTGTAAGCAGCCTTAAGGTTTCTTGGCTCCATCACATGAAAAATGCGTTGGGCATCTACAAACTTTCTATTCTCGGGATCAAACTCTACACCTGCTCTCAGAAATTCTTCCACAAGCATTGGAAAATCGAATTTATTGGAGTTAAATCCACCAAAATCGCAACCTTGCATAAACAAGGCAAAGTCTTTTGCCAAGGCGGCAAAAGTGGGTTTATCTGCTACGTCTGCATCGCTGATGCCATGGATGGCGGTAACTTCTGGAGGAATGGGCATTTCTGGATTAATTCTTTGTACCCTCACCTCTTCGTCTCCGTTAGGAAAAATTTTGATACAGGCAATCTCAACAATTCTATCTTTTGAAATGCTGATTCCGGTGGTCTCTAGATCAAAAATGAT
The DNA here is from genome assembly GCA_964443415.1 of uncultured Chitinophaga sp. Taxonomy (GTDB): domain Bacteria; phylum Bacteroidota; class Bacteroidia; order UKL13-3; family UKL13-3; genus B1. The sequence goes on from CAYUDC010000006.1 coordinate 12,403, forward strand.
GAGAGGCCTGTTTAGTTGTAAAGCTGGCATTTTAAAAGTCTTCTCTATCAAATGAACCGGCCTCAGGTTCCGAATCAGACTCGCCGCCTTCGCCATTATCAAAAAGGCCAAACTCATCTGCTTCGTCGTCAGAAATTTCTCCAGGAATTTCCTCTGAGCGGTTTAAATAATTTTTAGTGATTTCATCAAATTCATTGTCATCTACCAAACCAAACTTTTGAACTTTATCATATTGTTTGGGTGCAGGTCCAACGCTTTTAAATAAGTTAGGATATTTAATCTTAGGATTTTCAGTTACCGAAATTTGAGTAAGTTCTATGAGTAAAGTCCAACACTCAATAAAATCATATACATAAAGAATTTTTTGGTGTGGGTCGGCAATATATTGACTGAGTTTAGACTTAGCCATAATTGGCAAAGGATTTTCTGGATCTTCAGTCATATCTTCCAAGGTAATTTCTTGACCTTTTTTCCAGCTATCATTGCTCATATAAAAAGAGGCAAGCTGTTTTTCGTCGAAGCCAATAGAAGACAAAATAGCTTTGTGAAAATCAAGAAAAGTCTGTGTCGACTTAATTTCGATGACGCGGTAGATATCCTCGTAATCTTCAAATGAAACTTTAAATTTATATACTGCCATGGTATGAATTTCAGAGTCGCGAATTTCTGCTATTTTTTGTTTTCACCAAGAAATAATTCGCAACTCTGAAAATATGTTAAGTTACAGAGTAATAGGTATAAATAGCCAATGCTATCCAAATGATACCTTTCATAAGGAAAAATAAAAAGCCCCAAAAGCCTATTCTTTTTAAATTTTTCGGGTTGAACCAAGATTTCATGGCTAGTGAGATATGATTTCGTAAGTTTTAAAGCTCGAGCTCATAGGCGCTTCTTTTCCTTCTTTTTTAGCTAGGGCAATATCTTCAAATCCACGTTTATGTCCTTCTATAAATTGGGGAGATTGCGTCCAGGTTTTAAAAGCTTCTTCGCTGCTCCAATAGCTAACAATTAAATATTGTCCATCGGCTTGCTGCGGTTTTAAAACATGCATCTTAATAAAACCAGGCATACTGTCGATGGCATGTGCACGGGAGGCAAATAATTGTTCGAATCTAGGCTTGTAATCTTCTTTACAGGTGATGTAATTAACTGCAACAAATTCTTTTAAGGTTTTCATAATCAATAGTTATTATTTTTATTTAGTCTAAATTAACATAGCAAAGGTAATAATTTTTCATTATTTCAAAACGTTTAGGGCAAATTTTTAGGAAGGTCTTACCTTTGTGAGGCAAAATAAGCTATCGCTGCAAAGCAATTTGCAGAGGAAAGTCCGGGCAACTTAAGCAGCATACTTCCTAACAGGAAGGTCTTTGAGCTAAGATCAAAGAACAGAAAGTGCCACAGAAAACAAACTACCAGTAGGGTAACTTATTGGAAAAGGTGAAAAGGCGGGGTAAGAGCCCACCGGGTGTTTAGTGATAAACATTGCATGGTAAACCTTATGCGTTGCAAGGCCAAATAGGCAATAATTCTTTGTAAAAGGAGGTGTTCGCTTAGCATTTCGGGTTAAACCGAGTTATTGTGGGTAGGCTGCTACACTTTGTTAGTGATAACAAAGGCAGATAAATGATAGCTGTCTTGGCAACAAGATTACAGAACCCGGCTTATTGTTTTGCTAAATAAAGGGGCCTTTGGGCCCCTTTACCAATTAATATCCATAGCCCCAATCATCGGCTCTTCTATTCCCTAAAATTTTATAGTTTTTCTCCTCGATAGCCTTCATAACTTTTGCTCTATCTAAATATAGGCTGCGGGTATGTGTGCTATACATTGCCAAGCCAATATGAAAGAAGATGCTACAAACTATCATAGTTTTAAAATATTTAAGCATGGCCGGATATCGTTCTAGCAGATATTGATAAGCAAAAAATGAATAAATCAATGGTAAAGGCAATAGCAGGTAATAGGTATGAGAAGAAGGGCCTTTTACAGAAAAGAAAAAGCTAGCAAATAGCATGATCCATGTACCCAGTACTATCCATTTTATCCAAGTAAATGCAGGTTGGTTTTTAATCAAGAAAAACGAAAATACAAAGAGTGCGATTTGCGCAAAACCAGTAATGAGTAGTAAGAAAGCAAATGGCGACATCCATAACTGATCTCTTAATACACTTAATCTTTCGGCAGTTCCGCCTCCTAACATATATGGAATTTCATAAGCGGCAAATGATAAAAAGCGCATCAAAATGGTGATGAAATTTTGAAAATTATCTGGGTTAAAAACCACATTTGTGGCTACACTTTTGGCAGCAGGATCTGGATACAACAAAGTTGGAATAAGGGTGGCTGTGCCCATGGCCAAGCCAGTCAAATAAGATGCTATTGGAAGAATGATTTTAAATTGATGTTGTTGGAAATACATTAAAAATGCAAAGCCAGCAAAAGGAATTAACAACACATATGACAGGTGTAATTGCATGATACAGGTAGTGGTTATTCCTAATATAAATGAGGCTATCCACGGCTTTAACGTTTGTTTGCTGATAGCCGGAATAAGTTCTAAAAATGCAATAAAGAAAGGAATAGACAATACCAATGCATAAGATGGATTACAAATTCTGGTGGTATAATTCATGGTCCATGGCAAAGTAAACACCAAAACATATACCCAATTTTTGGGCAGAGAAGGTGTGAATTTTAAGGCATAGTGGATAAGCCAAGCAATAGAGGCAAATGAAATAATATTAAGAAAAACAAAAGGAGCTTCTGGAATTGGCATTACAAAAAAAGACAATCCAACCAATACCGACTGCAATCCCCCTGGAATTTGAGATTGTGTGTACACTACATCCGGGCCATAAGTTGGCCAAATGCCAGTAGTATACCATTTTAAACCCAACAAGTAAATTTGCAATTCGTCTGGAAACCAGAATTCTGAGGTAAAACCAAACAAAAGCCTAAAAACAAATATAGACAATAGTAGCAAGTAAAACTTTCTCTTAGTTTCATTCATGGCATAGTAGTTTAGGTGCTTTGACAGTTCCCTATCAACAAATGTTTAAAAGTAAATTGCTGCAAAGTATTCACAAATAAAGAAATTCCGTTAACTAATTTATTAATACGCTTGCCATGGCAAAAAAAATCGCTGCAAAAAAAACTTTAACTTCTATAAAATCTAAAGCGGCTATCAAGCTACCAAGAAAAATTTTCGTACTAGACACCTCTGTTATTTTGTATGATAATAAATCAATTAAAAACTTTGAAGAGCATGATGTAGCCATTCCAATTACTGTTTTAGAAGAATTAGATAATTTTAAAAAAGGCAATGATACCATTAACTTCGAGGCAAGGGAGTTTATTAGGTTTGTAGACAAGCTTTCTACCGAACATACCCTCACCAATTGGATACCAATTAACGGTCCAAAGAAAGGTAGTTTTAAGGTGGTGATGAACGAGAAAGTAAAGGTAGATGCCCAAGTAGTATTTGGCGAAAGAAAAGCCGACCACCGAATCCTTAATTCGGCCATCGCTTTAAAAGAGCAACATCCCGAAAGACCTGTTATTCTTGTTACCAAAGACGTGAATCTAAGGCTAAAAGCCAAATCACTTGGATTGCAAGCTGAAGATTATGAGACTGGCAAAATAAAGAATTTAGATACCCTAAGAACAGGCAGCTCTACCATAGAAAAAGTTAAATCATCAATCATAGATGAAGTATATGTAAGAGGATTTGTAAATGCCTCTTTAGCCATTAAAGGACAAGCTACCAATAATCACTATTATATTTTAAAAAACAGCAACAATTCAATTCTAACCTTTTACAACCACGAAACAGATTGTTTAGAAAGGGTTCAAAAGGCATCTGCCTATGGTATTAAACCAAGAAATGCAGAACAAGCATTTGCACTTCATGCAGTAATGAATCCGGCTGTTAAATTGGTAAGCATTCAAGGAGTGGCAGGTACAGGTAAAACATTGCTGGCATTAGCGGCTGCCTTGGCGCAAAGGCAAGAGTACAGACAAATTTACTTAGCTAGGCCCATTATTCCATTAAGCAATAAAGACATTGGATATTTGCCCGGCGACATTAAATCTAAGGTTAACCCTTATATGGAACCCCTATGGGATAATTTAAAACTGATTCAAAATCAATGGAAAGAAACTGATAAGGAATACCAAAAAATCACAGAAATGGTCAACCAAGAAAAGCTTGTGGTTACGCCATTGGCTTATATTAGAGGCAGGAGTTTGTCTAATATCATGTTTATAATTGATGAAGCACAAAACCTTACACCCTTAGAGGTTAAAACCATCATCACCCGAGCAGGTGAAGGAACCAAAATTGTTTTTACAGGGGACATTTTTCAGATCGACACCCCCTATTTAGATTCGCAATCCAACGGACTCTCCTACCTTATAGACAGAATAAAAGACAATCCTTTATATGCCCATATTACCCTTGAAAAGGGCGAACGTTCTGAGCTGGCAAATCTGGCAAATTCTTTACTGTAATCTAAAAACTATCAAACCCTCGCTGCGTTAACAAAACATGCAAAGTAATAAACCATATAATCTTAGTGAACGACAATTTTTAGAAGGTCCACGTTCTAGAACCCAGGAGTTATTTTTCCTATTTAAGGTATTTAGAGAATTTATTAGGGGTTACCGCGCCCTACATTTCCTTGGGCCATGCATCACTGTTTTTGGAAGCGCCAGGTTTAAAGAAGACAATATCTATTATCAACAAGCAAGAGAAATAGGTGCTAAACTAACCGACCTTGGCTTTGGGGTAATGACAGGTGGAGGCCCAGGAATTATGGAAGCAGCCAATAGAGGGGCTTTCGAAAACAATGGGATAAGCATTGGCTGTAATATAGAGTTACCACACGAACAAAAAGAAAATCCATACCTTCATAAGTGGGTGAACTTTAGGTATTTTTTTGTGAGGAAAACCTTGTTAATTAAGTATTCTTATGGCTTTATTATTATGCCTGGTGGATGGGGTACAATGGACGAAATGTTTGAAGCACTAACCCTTATTCAAACTGGCAAAATCAAAGAATTTCCTGTGGTATTATTTGGAAAAGAATATTGGAAGAATTTAATTGAATTAACAGTAGATATGGTAAACAATCAAACAGTCTCTGCTTCTGAAATAAAAGAATATTTATTAATCACAGACGACGTAGACGAAGCCATTGCCCATATCAAGAAATTTGGGGTAGATAAGTTTAAATTAAAGAAAGGTGTATCACTAAAACCTTTCAGCTGGCTTGGCGAAAGAAAGTAAGCTTGGGTCAACCCAACACCTACTGCCATTGAAGGGTATTTATTAACTGCAACATATCTTGCTTAAGGTGTTTAAGCACTGGTGCAATTGAATCTTGGTTTGTTTTTGAATTAAAATACAAAGAGCCACGCAAAAAGTGATGGGTGCTGTCTGTTACGTAAAACTGGGCATTGGTAGCAGTGCTTCCATCTAATTCATAAAATATCCCATGAAAATCATTGGTATGAATATAATTTTCGATGATTTGATCTGCGCGCATGATGTGCTTAGAAACCATTTGCCTCGAGTCGTTAAGCATCTTAAATAATTGTTCTCTGTTTTTTACTGGCTTATAGCTTAAGTGTAAGGTAGCGCCAAATGGCTTATAAACTACGTTGTACCAACATTCGTCTGCAGTAGGATATGGATCTAGTGTTACCTCAACATAATTGGGTTGTTGAAAGCTATAATTGCATTGCGATAAGGTAAACGTTTGCATGACACGTTCTGGATACACAATCCTTTGATAACCTCTTTGTCTTGGAGTCGAAATTACTTCGTCTTCTCCACAAGAAGAGAATAAAACAACAGCCATAATTAAGAACAATGTGCTAATTTTTTTCATGGTTTATTTTGGATCAAGCGAAACCTTTACCCTTTTTATCTTCCTTGCATCAACCGATTCTATCTTAAAACAGAATTTCTTGTATCTAATTTCTTGCCCAAGTTTAGGCAAATCAAGGTTAAGCTCTAATAACAAACCACCAAGGGTTTCTGCCTCATTTCTTACTTCCTCAAATTCTGATGCATCTACTTCCATGTATCTGCAAACGTCGTTGATGAGCATTTTAGCCTCGAATACAAAAGTATTTTTATTGATACGTGTAAAAACGTGCTCATCTTCATCAAACTCATCTTGGATTTCGCCAAACACCTCTTCAACGATATCTTCCATGCTAACCAAACCACTGGTGCCACCAAATTCATCTACCACAATGGCCAAATGCATTCTTTTAATCTGAAATTCTTTTAATAGGTCATCAATTTTTTTGCTTTCTGGTACAAAAAAAGCAGGTCTTAAAAGTTTCCTCCAATCAAAACTAGCAGGTTCGTCCATGTGCGTTAAAAGGTCTTTGGTAAATAAAACGCCTTTTATTTGATCGAGGTTACCATCAAAAACCGGTATCCTAGAATAACCAGAGTCTACAATATGGAGCATGAGCTGCTCGAAGTTTAAATTCACATCCGCACCAACAATATCTGGCCTCTGCCTCATGATTTGTTTAACATTGGTGTTACCAAAATTCACCACACTTTTTAAGATACTTTTTTCTTGCTTTGGGGTATCTTTTTCAGATGTTATATCAATGGCGTGTGTTAGTTCATCTGCCGAAAATATATGGCCTTTGCGGGTAATACGCTTATCAATGATACTGGTTGAATGTTCTAACACTAACACCAAAGGCTTAAGCACAAAATAGGTTCTTTGCAATGGAATGGCTAATAGAGCTGCCACCTTTTCGTTGTGTTTAAATGAATATATTTTGGGAATTACTTCTCCAAACAAAACCAACATAAACGTTACCAAGAACAATTCTAATAGGATACCTAGCCAAGGATAAGCCACAAAATCAAAAATAATATGAAACATATTACTGGTGACCATTACAGTGGCTATATTCACAAAAGTGTTGGCTATTAAAATGGTAGCAAGCAATTTTTTGGGGTTTCTAGTAAGAAAATTTATGGCTTCTGATTTAGAGCCTGGCGTTTCTTGAAGGTTCTCTAATTGAGCAGAACTCAAAGAAAAAAGCGCATTTTCTGACCCAGAGAAACAGGCAGAACAAAAAATTAAAAACGCAATAGCGGCTAAAGAAAAAAGTACTGAGATTGTGTCAGCAGAAGAAAATGCTGGATTGATAAAAAGGCTAAATATACTAAGCGGAGGCTCTCCCATCTTTAAATTAAATATGATACAAAGTTAAGATTTGAAAGCATTTAACAAAATTAGAACTAAGCTTGAGGTGTTTTCTCGCTTTCAGATTCCTTAGGCAAATGTAAAAACTGAACATTCATGGCCTTTATTTTTTTACGCTGAACCTCTGCCCCTGTCTTGTCTTTCATGGTTTCTGTTCTAATGCGACCTTCCACATATACCTGTGTACCCTTTTTCAAATAACCTTTGATATGCAGTTGTTCTAAATTTTTTGCCAATTGATCCCAAGCCTCAATATTGTGCCATTCTGTTTCAACCTTTTTTTCTCCATTACGATCCGTATAATATTCATTGGTGGCAATCGAAAAATTACAGACAACTCTATTGTTTTCTAAATACCTAACCACTGGATCTTGGCCTAAATTGCCAATTAACATTACTTTGTTTAGTGACATATCGCTTATGGGTTAAATTTTATTTGCGCTACTTTTACAATGTTCTTTTTAATGCCATTGGCAGTATTTTTTTCAATGGCTTCAATTAAAAATTCACCTTCTTTTAAAATAGCACTGGAGGTTAATAATCTAATTTTCTCATTGGGTTGAACCAAGACCTGATGCTCCATTTTTGCATTGGAGAAGGCTATCGTTAATGCCACCGCCTTTGCCTTTTTTTGGGCATCTTTTAGGTACAACATTTTATATGTCTTTTCTTGCTCGAATAAACTTGATTGGTGCTGATTAAAAACCATTCTTAATTGAGATGAACCCAACTCGTAACTTGGGCTCAACCAACCATATTCGCAAAATACTGGGATGCTATGCACAATGGCGCTTCCATTAAGCGATTGTTGAATACATAAGTAATAATTCTCGAACTTATCAAAGAATTCTTTATTCTTTTTTTGGGCTTTTAACTCATAAAATGAACCCAACAATACCATCCCTTCTGGATGCAAGGCAAGGGATTTTAAATCGAAATTTCTTTGCGAACGAGACAAGGACAATTCGTTCTTTTCTACAGGAACCTCCATTTCTTTGAACAAAGAAAATCCACCTTTTTCAAACACATGAATCTTAATAAGAGGCTTATCAGAGTAAGATTCTTGGGCACTGTAAGCAAAGGCAAATACTTGTGGGTTTTCTGCATACACAATTTGCTTATTGTAGATAGGATGATGTTTGAGTTTTACCTTTTGAACCTGGTTTAGCTTAAAAATGTGTGTATGAAAAAGATAGGAAGTAGATTTTTTCTCCATCCCCGTATTAGCCATAAAAACAATATCACCTTCTATTGAAATCAAACAGTTTGTTAACTTTAACACCTCTGCTTCAATTTCAAAAGTTATCTTTCTGCTGTCCATCAATTCCATTTTTTCTGACAACACAGCCACCCCAATTTCTGGATGATTGGCCTGATGAAAAGTAAGTTGGTTTAATGCGGCAAAATCATCTCCTGGCAAAAAAGCCAATAAGGTGTAAGGCGTGTTTTTGCCAGCTTCTGAAGCAGAAAAAACAACTGGAATACCTTTGTTTTTGGGAAGGTTAAGGGGTACTTGGATTTCTGTTAAATCGCCTTTTAGTTCACCTTCAAGGTTTATCTTCCCAGTATAAAAAAATGGCTTTCCTGCAGCCACCTGCCCAATGGATGTAAAATAAATCCAACCATTATTAAAACGGGCTGCAGCGATACTTAATCTCTCGCCTCTTTTGCCAGGCCCAAGATTAATTAAGATTGATTTTGTTTTGTTATTATCTGGATTAGTAATCTCTAACATGGGAAGCCATTCTTCTAATTTAAATCCAGATCGCTCAAGTTTTAACTGATATAATAAATCGTTTTGCTCGAAGGTGCATAAACTTTGTTCTTGAAGGCCTGTATTCTTTTTAGATAAATCTAACCATTGCAAACTGGCTATATGTTGGGTTGACCCGATAAACGAAAAAACAATTAGAAAACTAAGTAATATCAATCTGCGCATGTCCCAAAATTAATAAAAAAAGAAAGATAGTTTCATTATTACCCGTAAATATGTTGGAGGTATTTTTCTAATAGCCGCGAAACTGGGAGGCTATGCAATTGGTCTTTTGTCACCCAAATCAAATCCTGTCCATTAAATTGTTGAAGCATTTGGGTTGGTTCAACCCGAAAAAATACTGCTTGAATTTTTATATGTGTTAGGATGTGATTGGTTTGCCAAATGGGGCTATCTTGAATGAAATTCTTTACCTCCATTCCAGCTTGCTTTGTCTCATCTGACAGGCTATGACCCTGCATATTTTGACTAAAAACTAACAATGGCAAGTCATATAAATTTTGCCAAATTCCTCCTTTAGGTCTTTTATACAGCGCAATTTTATTTTTAAACTCCAAATGAAAATAGTAAAAAAACTGCTCTTTGGCCTTGGTTTTCTTTATTTTGACAGGATAATCCGTGGTAGTATGGTGATGAAAGGCTTGGCAAGAGCCTTGCAGTGGGCAATGGGTGCAGGCTGGGTTTGCAGGCACGCAAATTAAAGCACCAAGTTCCATCATAGCTTGATTATGCAAAGCAGGCTGTTGAGGGTTGAGCGCTTCCATGGCCAGCTGTTCAAAAATCTTTTTACCTGCTAAGCTATTGATGGGTTCATCAATGGCATAATACCTAGAAAGCACTCTAAACACATTGCCATCTAAAACAGCCACAGGTTCATCATAAGCAAAGCTGGCGATTGCAGCAGCCGTATATGCCCCTACTCCTTTTAGTTTTTGAAGTTCTGAGTAATTGCTGGGAAACTGTCCATTTAAGTGATTAGAAATAAATTTAGCCGTATAATGAAGGTTTCTACCACGAGAATAATAACCCAAACCTTGCCATAACTTTAGCACTTGCTCTTCGGAGGCATTGGCTAATTGGTGAACATCAGGAAATTTTTTTACAAATTTCTCGAAGTAAGGCAAACCTTGTGCAACCCTAGTTTGTTGAAGTATTATCTCTGAAAGCCAGATGATATAAGGGTCTTTTGTTTCTCGCCAAGGCAAAACACGGTGATTTTGCAGGTACCAAGTAATTAGTTTTTTACGCTCCATTTTTATGTGTTTGCAAGAAAAATGAAAGATTTTATAAAAAAAACAACATTTTTAAGTTATAATTTATACATTTGCAACCCCTTAAGGGAAAAGGAAAGAGTTCATATTCAAAATATTAAAGACCTAATAATTAATTAATAACATGACCAAAGCAGAAATTATCCAAGAGATTTCGTTAAAAACGGGTGTAGACAAAAACCAAGTTCAAGAAGTTGTGGAGTCGTTTTTTAAGGTAGTACGCAACAACATGACAGACGGGAAAAATGTTTATTTCCGTGGTTTCGGATCTTTTATCATTAAAAAACGTGCAAAAAAGATTGCCAGAAACATTTCTAAGAACACTGCCATGGTTATCGACGAGCACTACATTCCATCGTTTAAACCAGCTAAAACTTTTGTAGACAAAATCAAAAAGAGCGAAGCGGTTAAAACAAATGCAGCTAAAAGAGAGGCCGAAGCTAAACAAGCACTTAAAGAAGCTTAATGCAATTTAATAAAGCACAAATCATCATTATTGCAGTATTGTTATCACTGGTAGGGATTCTTGTATACTTAAATTTCAAGAGCTCTACCAGTGACATCACGCCTGAAGTAAAAACTCCTAGCGAGGCCATCGTTTATCAATTTGATTTCAACGATTACCTCAACAGCCTAAAAGATTCTGTTCCAGCTAATGTGTGGGCTGATTTAAGCCAACAAATGGCCATGGCAGATTCGTCGGAAGCAAGACTATTTGTTATCTCTGATATCGGCAGAAAATTTGATTCATTAGGATTTCCTTTGGTGGGGGCGCATTACTTTTCTAAATTGGCCAGCAGAATAAACGACGAAAATTCGTGGTTTAACGCTGGTTTAAAATATTATGAAGTGGCAGCCACCTCCGAAGACACAGCCAAGCAAACTTATGCTACCAATCAGGCAATTATTGCATTTGAAAAGGTAATTGCCCTAAATGAAGGTAATATAGAGGCTAAAAATGCTTTGGCTATTTGTTATATTCAAAATGATTTGGACATCATGAAAGGTGTTCAGTTATTAAAGGATGTTACCAAAAGAGATTCCAATAATATTGAAGCAAATTATACCTTAGGAATGCTTTCTATGAGAAGCGGTCAGGCAGACAAAGCTGTAGGAAGATTTGAAACTTTAGTAAGATTACAACCTATGAATCCAGAGTTTCACTATTATTTAGGTGAAGCTTACAACCAAATGGGCAAGAAAAAAGAAGCACTCAAAGAGTACGAAACCTTTAAAACGCTAGTACCTGATGAGAGCCAGAAAAAGAACATCGAAGTCACTATTAATAACCTTAAAAATTCTAACTAATTATGCCAAGTGGTAAGAAAAGAAAACGTCATAAAATCGCTACTCACAAGCGCAAGAAACGTTTACGCAAAAACAGACACAAGAAGAAATAGTGTCTAAAAGAAAAAGAGGCGACTTAAAGTATCGCTTCTTTTTCTTATTTAAAGTTATTCCCCTTTACCCTCCCCTCATTACGGCTCAAAAAAATGGGCCGTCTAAAATTTTATTGTTGTGAATCAAGAACTGATCATTAGTTTAAACCCATCGGGGGGAATAGACATTGCTATCTTAAAAGAAAAGAAACTGGTAGAGTTACATCACGAAAAAGCGGATAGTAACTTTCAAGTGGGAGATATTTATTTAGGTAACGTAGGCAAAATTATGCCTGGACTTAACGCTGCGTTTGTTGACGTAGGCCACGAAAAAGATGCGTTTTTGCATTACCTCGACCTTGGCCCTCAGTTTGAGTCGCTCCAAAAATTTACCAGAATGCTCCGCAGCAGTCTGCCAAAAGACAATGCCATTACCAAAGAGCATTTAGAAGCCGACATTAACAAAGGCGGAAAAATCACGGATTTAGTGAAAAGAAACCAACAAATGTTGGTGCAAGTATCAAAAGAACCTATCTCTAATAAAGGTCCGCGTTTAACCTCCGAACTTTCTTTAGCTGGAAGGTTTTTGGTGTTAATGCCTTTTGATAATTCGGTTAGCATCTCTAAAAAAATTGCTAAACAAGAAGAACGTAAAAGGTTAAAAGATGCCGTAAATGCTATTAGACCTCAAAATTTTGGTGTCATTATTCGCACCAACGCCGAGGGAGAAAACATCGAAGACCTTCAGAACGATTTAAAAGATTTATTGGGTAAGTGGAATGAAATGTGCGACCAATTAAAGCAGGCCGTTCCACCACAAAAAGTACTGGGCGAAAATGATAGAACCCTTACCCTTGTTAGGGATTTGGTAAATGATAGTTTTACAGCCATCCACACCAATGATGCTTTTTTAACCAATAAAATTAAATCGTACCTTAAAAGTAAGTCTTCGGATTTAGAAAATATCGTAAAGCACTATACAGGGAAGCTGCCCATTTTTGAGCACTTTGGTATTGAGAAGCAAATTAAAACCAGTTTTGGTAAAGAAGTTAATTTCTTGGGCGGCTCGTATTTAATTATTGAGCATACCGAAGCCCTGCATGTAATTGATGTTAACTCTGGAAACACCGCAAACAAAGGCATTAACCAAGAGGAAAATGCCTTAAGGGTGAATATGGAAGCCTGCGACGAAATTGCCAGACAACTTCGTTTAAGAGATTTGGGTGGTATTATCGTGATAGATTTAATTGACTTAAAAACGGCTGGCAACAGAAAGCTGGTGTACGAAAAGTTAAAAGAATCTATGAAGGGAGACAGGGCAAAACACAAAATTTTGCCCATGAGTCCTTTCGGGTTGATCCAAATCACCCGACAGCGTGTGAGGCCAGAAATGGCTGTGGTGACTAATGAGAAATGCCCTACCTGCATGGGAAGCGGTGAAATTGCCTCGAGTGTAAGTATCACAGATGATATTGAAAGCCATGTAAAATACCTGATAGAGAATTTACACTTAAAGAAATTTACCATAGAGGTGCATCCATTTTTAGCTGCCTACCTAAAGCTAGGTTTATGGAACTCGCCAAGGATGAAGTGGTTTAGAACCTATAAACAATGGATTAAAGTGAAGTCAAATCAATCACTTCATCTGGTAGATTACAAATTTATTGACGAGCGCGGAGAAGAAGTAATATTATAAGCTACTCCTCCGACTCGTGGATTTCATTTAATGGCGGTTCTCCAAGCAGGTATAAAATCTTAAGTATATCTTGTTGCCTCTGTAACTTTTGTTGTTTGCCATAGGCAGAAGCCAAGTTCCTGAGGATTCTTTTGATAATATCTAAATTAGAGCAAGGTACTAGAAAATCTGGCCTAGCATCTATCTTTATTTGCTGTAAAAACTGCTGTAAGTTGTTTTTAGTAAAAATAGCTCCACCATTAAATGCATTAATATAAAATAGCACTTTACCTTTGGTTGCATTTAATAATTCTTCTATATCATTAAATCGCATTTCGGTGTTACTTCTACCCGACTCTTCTGTATACGCTAGCACAAAATGTTGAGGTAAGTTTACCCCATAAATTGGAATATTTAACTTTTGAGCAATCAGAATATAAACCACCGCCATCAAAATGGGATTGCCCTTTTTGCTTTCTAATACTTGATTAATAAAGGAATTAGAGGGATCATGGTAATTATCAATATTCCCTTTAAACCCGTGCACTTGGTATAAGATGTAATTGATGATTCTTACTTTTTCGTATGGACTTAACTCATAGTTCATCTCCAACCAAACATCTAAGCGCAGCTTTTCTATGACGCTAATGATGCTTTGCTTTTGAAGTTCTGGAAAACGATACCTTGCTATTAAATAAACACCTTCAAGCAAATCGTGCTCATCTGTTTTAAACCAAGTTTCAAATTGTTTAAACAGGTCGTTAAATTGTATTTGATGTACAATATTTTCTAGCCTTTGCTGGTGCTCGATGTCTTTGAGCTCGGTCCACTCCATTTCTAAAAACGGAATCACATCAGCCCCTAATGAAATGAGTTTTTCTTTGATATGGTCAAAAACTTCTGGATCATCATCATCCAAAAGCGCAATTAATGACCGTAATTCAGACTCATTCATGCTTTAAAAAATTGGTTCGAACCGAAAACTACTTAGTACTTTTTTTGGCGGCAGTCTTTTTAGCTGCGGTTTTCTTTGCCGCAGTTTTTTTAGCAGCCACCTTTTTAGCTGGGGTTTTGGCTGGGGTTGATTTTACATTTTTCGACTCAGCCTGAATAATCGCCATCACTGCCTCAAAGCTTAAATCATCAGCCTTTTGACCTTTAGGAATGCGGTAATTATCTTTTCCTTTTGCAATATATGGGCCCCAACGACCATTTAAAATCCGAAGATCTTCATCTTCTGCAAAAATCTTCACCAGTTTATTGGCATCCGAAATTCTTTTGGCTTCAATGAGTTCGATGGCACGTATTTGGTCGATGGCAAAAACGTCGTCGGTTTTTGGAATGCTGATAAACTTGCTATCATGCACTAGATAAGGGCCAAATCGGCCTATAGAGGCCTTGATATCTTTGTTCTCAAAGTTTCCTACCAATCTAGGCAGTTTAAATAAATCAATGGCTTCTTCTAAAGAAATCGTCTCTATTAATTGGCCGCTTCTTAAATTAGCATAACGAGGTTTTTCTTTTTCATCATCAGAATTCTCGCCAATTTGAGCGTACGGTCCGTAGCGGCCAATCTTTACATATACATTTTTACCCGATTCTGGGTCTGCACCCAATAAGCGCTCTGCGTTTTGCCTTTCTGCCGTAGCACTGGTGCTAGTAACGGTTTGATGAAATGGACCATAGAACTTCTCAATCATTTTGTTCCATTGAATCTGTCCTCTAGCAATCTTATCAAATTCTTCTTCTACACTGGCGGTAAATCCAAAATCCATGATTTGTTCGAAGTGTTTTCCTAGAAAATCTGTTACCAGCATGCCTATATCACTTGGGAATAGTTTAGATTTTTCGCTGGCATATTTTTCTATTCTAACTTCTCTACTAATTTGTGATTTATCTAAAGTAAGTTGAACAAAATTTCTTTCCTTTCCTTCTCTATCCTCTTTTACCACATAACCTCTTTTTTGGATAGTAGAAATAGTTGGGGCGTATGTAGAAGGCCTTCCAATACCTAGTTCCTCCATTCTTTTTACGAGGGAAGCTTCTGTATATCTAGCTGCAGGACGGGTGAATTTTTCGGTAGCTTGCAATTGGTTTAAGAGAAGTTGTTCTCCAATTTTTAAAGGTGGCAACATTTTGCTACCCTCTTCGTCTTGCTCTTCGTCTGTACTTTCTAGATACACTTTTAAAAAACCATCAAACTTTAAAACCTCTCCGGTTGCTACCAGCATTTCTGGGTTACCAGAGATGGTGATGCTTGCAATGGTTTTTTCTATTTGCGCTTTAGCCATTTGAGAGGCTATGGCCCTTTTATAAATAAGATCGTAAAGACGTTTTTCTTGGTTGGTTCCTTCGATTTCTACATTCTCAAAATAGGTAGGACGAATGGCCTCATGTGCTTCTTGTGCACTATCATTCTTGGTAGTATAGCGGGTAGGCTTGCTGTAACGCTCCCCAAAATTTTGAGAGATATAATTTTTAGCTGCATCTATAGCAAGTTCAGAGAGGTTAACACTATCTGTTCTCATATAGGTGATCAATCCATGTTCGTAAAGCTTTTGGGCAATACTCATGGTGGTACTTACACCATAGCCAAGTTTTCTGCTAGCCTCTTGCTGCAAAGTTGAGGTTGTAAAAGGTGGGGCGGGCGACTTTTCGCTTGGTTTAACCTCTAAATTTTGAATGGTAAAACTGGCTCCTTTGCACCTTTCTAAAAAATCTTGCGCATCCTTTTCGTTTTCAAAGCGCTTGCCTAACTCGGCTTCCATTACCTTGCCACCCACATTAAATTTGGCAATCACTCTAAAAGCAGACTGATAAGAAAAGGCATTAATTTCTCGCTCGCGATCAACGATTAGCTTTACAGCCACCGATTGAACCCTGCCAGCGCTTAGGTTGGCTTTTACTTTTCTCCATAACACTGGAGATAACTCAAAACCTACCAACCTATCCAATACCCTTCTGGCCTGTTGCGCATCTACTAAGTTTTTATCTATTCCTCTAGGATTTTCGATGGCTTTGAGAATAGCAGGCTTAGTAATTTCATGGAAAACAATTCTTCTGGTCTTTTTATCTTCTAAATTTAGCACTTCGCTTAGGTGCCAGCTGATGGCTTCTCCTTCTCGGTCCTCATCGGAAGCTAACCAAACCAAGTCGGCATCTTTGCTAAGTCTTTTTAATTCGGCTACAATCGCTTTTTTATCTTCACTTACCTCGTAATGCGGTTTAAAATTATTGGCAATGTCAATGGCTTCATCGCCTTTTGCAAGGTCTCTGATGTGTCCAAAACATGACTTAACCGTAAAATCCTTTCCAAGGAATTTTTCGATGGTTTTGGCCTTTGCTGGTGACTCAACTATAACTAAATTCTTACTCATTTTTTCCTTCTCTCTATATCAAAACACTTAACTGATAACTATTTTGGGCTTACAATATCCTAATTCTGAATGGTAAAAAAAACAAAAAGCCGCATAAATGCGGCTTTCTTTATTGTTTATAGGATTTTATTCAACCATTAGCTTGTGTAAAAATCGGCCATTTTCTGACTGCATTTCAATCAGATAAAGGTTTTGACTTAGGCCTTCTAAAGAAATACTTAATTCTTGATGACCCGCCATCATTTTTTGATTACTACATTCTTTTACCACTTTTCCTTGCATGTCTTTTAAGACAATTTGGATGTTTTGCGACTTTTCTAAATCGAAATGTAGGTTACAAACATTTTTTGCAGGGTTTGGAAAAGCATTGAAATTCATGGAAGCTTTTAACAATTCTTCGATGCTTGTTGGCTCTGTAATGGCAAACTCATCAAAGTAGATGTTATTTCCTCTTAAAGACTGTAGCTCGAACCTAATTCTGCAATTGGTGTATGACTTATAGGCCGAAAGGTCGATGGTAAACTTTTTCCATTGGGCTGCAGTTGGAATGAACTCACTGGTGGATATTGCGCCTGTTTCCATTTCGGTGGCAGAGATGGTTCTAACCAATATTTCTGAACGGCCATAGCTATTAGAAATAAAAACCCTTACTCTATCTCCACTAGCAGTAGATCTTTTGGCATAGGCAATTTGAAAGGTTAAGCTTGGTGCAGATAAGCTAGAGATATCAATATCTGGGGAAGCAAATGCATTTCTTACATTGGTTCTCCAGTTTTTTAAATTGTTGGCAGCCATACATCCTGGGGTTCCTCCTACTGCTAGAACTGTTGAGTTATATTGCCAGCCACTATCGCCAGGGCTCATATAATTTTCTAATCTCCATCCTGTTCCGGCTAATGCCGTACTAAAGTTAAAGGTATAAGGTGCTTTTCTGTTAGAGGCAGTTAGGGTTCTGTAGGTTCCATCTGCATTTAAACCAGCCGCACTTAAATTATTGCTGCTATAGATATTAGAACGATAGAAAGCCATTTGCCCATCCATTTTAGTTTTTTGACCAGGAGTGTACATGTTCATGCAATTGCCATCTGCATAATCCATATAATTTCTTACTAAATCTGGTTTGTCGTTGGATTCTGTGCAAGAATTTCTGTTGTTTGGACAACCATTGGTAGCACTAGCTACTGGCGGTGTATCACACACTTCATCACCTTGGGTGGCGCAAGTAGCTGGGGTTAAACCAACACACCCTCCTTGAAAAGGATGATATAAACCCACCCAATGACCAGCCTCGTGCGTTAAAGTTCTTCCAGCTTGCATTACGCTAGCCATTTCGATGATGCCAATTTGGTCTGCACGGCACATCACTCCATCGGTAGAAGTAGCCGAATTAATTTGAAAAGGAAATTGTGCATATCCTAAAATAGTGCTATTAGGGTCGTTGTCTGCAATATTGTTTACCACCCAAACATTAAAATATTTTCTGGCATCCCAATAACTTAATCCTTTATGGCTGTTGCCAGCATTATCCGTTCCAAGGCTATATACCCTGTTAACGCCACTCGTTGGCTGTCCATTTGGATCAAACTGAGCTAACCTAAATTCATATTCCATATCAGCGGCAAGAGGATCTGTACTGCTGCCTCCGTTGGTGCCCGCTTGTTTTCTAAAGTCTTCGTTTAAGATGCGAATGGCATCATTGATTTGTGTTTGTGAGATGTTTTCTAAGCCGTTTTTATGAATCACATGAAATACTACAGGAATATATCTAACCACTCCTTTTTTACGTAATGCTGGAGTGAAGTTTAATCCCACTTGTGTGGCTTCTTCTCTACTTTTGATTAACTCAGGATTTAATTTTACAGCTTCAAGGTATAACTCATCTGTTTTGCATGGCACAATTTTTTGACCGTTTGCCATCCATCCAGATAAGGCCAAAGCTGCTAGCACAAAATATTTTTTCATTCGCTTAAATAAAGTTCGATAATTCAAATAAAGACAATCAAAGGTACTAAAAAAGTTGCATTTGGTTTGGTAAATTCCTTAAATAGTGATCCACCAATACCAATGCAGCCATGGCCTCAACAATTGGCACAGCGCGCGGTACCACGCAAGCATCATGTCTTCCTTTTATTTGAATCTTTACATTTTGATGACTGACATTGATTGTTTCTTGTTCTTTTTTGATGCTTGCTACGGGCTTAAATGCTACTTTAAAAAAGACATGCTGCCCATTGCTAATGCCACCTTGAATGCCTCCACTGTGATTACTTAAGGTGCCTACTAAGTTCTCATTTACTATAAATGAATCGTTCTGAATAGAGCCTTTAGACCTAGCGGCATCAAAGCCTTCACCGATTTCGAAACCCTTCACCGCATTAATGCTTAGCATGGCTTTCCCTAAATCGGCATGCAACTTATCAAATACGGGTTCGCCCCAACCCACCTTTACACCTTTGCAAACACAGGTAATTTGGCCTCCCAAGCTATCACCTTGTGCCGCTGCATCTAATATATGCTGCTGCATCTGAGGTTCTAATGTAGCATCTGCACACCTTATTTCACTGTGCTCCGAAAAGGTAAAGTCTATGTCATCTGCTGCTACCTTGCTTTCTATTTCTCCAACTGCAGTTACAGCGGCTTGAACCGATACGCCTAATTTTTGTAAAATCATTTTGGCAAAGCTGCCAGCAATCACGCGTGCTACTGTTTCTCTAGCAGATTGCCTTCCTCCCCCTCTATAATCGCGAATGCCATACTTGGCTTGGTAAGTGTAATCGGCATGTGAGGGCCTAAATACTTGCGCCAAATCTTGGTAATCTTCCGATTTCTGATTGGTATTTCTAACAATAACCGCAATAGGTGTACCAAGCGTTTTACCTTCGAACACTCCGCTTAGAATCTCAAATTCTTCAGCCTCGTTTCTACTGGTTGTATACACAGATTGACCTGGTTTACGGCGCAGCAAATCGGTTTTAATTAAGTTTAGGTCTACAGGCATATTGGGTAAACAGCCATCTATTACTACGCCTAATGCTGGCCCATGGCTCTCGCCAAAGGTGGTAATTCTAAATGCCTCTCCAAATATATTGCCTGCCATATGAAACTTAAACTTCGTTTTCTACTTTATTGTTTAGTTTGCCTTTGGCAAAATCGGCAGCAAAATCTATAAATACTTTATAGGCTTGGGTAAAAGAGAATTTTCCATCGCCATTTCTTTCTACGATGTTTCTTCTAGCAAGTGTTCTAATAAAATCACGACGAGATTCACCCGAGCGAAGTTGATTGTTACCAGCGATTAACTCGGCATAGGCGCTGTTCTCGAAGTACGAATCTATTTTTTCATGTTCGAAATCGGCATACTGAATTTCCTCTAAAAAGTTCTTACCATCTTTATCCAGTTCGTAACAAAGTATGGCAAAAAACATACAAATGTCGCGGCTTAACATCTCGCCCGTTTCGTAACTCAGCAAAAAGGCAAAGTCGCTTTTAAGTTCAAGTTCATAGCCAAAGCTTTCTTTAAAAAACTTCTCATAGAAAGCTAAATTATCTTTTAATGATATAAACTTTTGGTCGCTAGCCAAAATAAATTTACCATTCATTAAATCTCCTACTATGTCTTTATGATATCTAGGATAGTCCATATTTTATTACTTTTAATCGTGGTACTCTAAGTGTCATTTGATTGGTTTGAATTAATTGCCTGTCTGATTCTGTATCTAATTCAACCGAAATTCCTTCCTCAAATAGCAAGGTGGTGAGGGCAAAAAACTTATCTGTTTCTATGTATTGATAATCGGTTTTTAGGGTCAAACCGCACCATTCGAAGAAACTGTTAACAGGCAGTTCTGCCATTAAGCGACCTTTGTATAGGTCTTTATTGAAAATCCATTTATCGGTGAGTTGTTGTGGCTCTTCTAGGATAATGGTTTCGTCTACTGCAAATTGTTCTAAATATTCTTTGGCATTTAGATACATATCATTGCTGTATGGATATACCCGCTCCACCTTAAATACCTTAGGAAGTGGCGCTTTGTTGGGAGCCTTTAAGAACTCTATCCAGCCGGTAAGAATCACAGATTCTGTTCTAATGCGCTCGATTAATGGCAACAATTCATTGGTTAACAATTTGCTTTGTTTCAATAAATCGTCGTTGGTTTGAACCAAAAAGTTGTAGAGTTTTTCGAATTGTAAACGCAATTGTTCATCCTCAAAATTGAGCCTTCGGATGTTTACATACTCAGAAATATCAAAGAGTTTATTGGTGATAGAATCGGTATGATTGATATCTAGAATGTTGTTGAGTGGCGCAATGTAATAGTCGATCCAAAAGCTGGCCTTGCGCACCTTTTCTTGGTAATCTAGTTTTTCTACATTGGATTTTAGCTCCCTTGTTTCGTTGAGTAAACGAATGGTGTTTTTTTCTACAGCCTCGCTAAACTCCTTAATTTCGTTGTATAAATCGGTTACACGTTGACCCAAAATGAGTTTATCCTTACCTATTCCTTCTCTGATTTTCTTGAAAAGAATATTGATAGATTGCTCATACTTTTGAATGGTTTCGGGCAATAATGGCCTAAACTCATTTAATATAAATTCGAAAAGCTTGTAATAAGTATCTCTAAATTCATAATCATCACCTAGCTTTCTAATGATTTTATAGTCTATCAACTGCGGGAGGATTTCGTCTCCTTGCAGCTTAAAAATTTCCTGAATAATTTCTTTTCTGATGATTCCCTCTTTGGTTTGAACATCAAAAATTTCTTTGATGGTATCAAAGTAGTTAGCCAGAAAATTGAGTATGGTTTTTGGTTCTGCCTTCATCTAATCCTCCTTAGTTAGCTGTTGCATTACGTTCGCCATACATGGCATTTACTTTTTCGTTGATATTTATTTTTCCGGCATTTGGATAAATAAAATAGTACTTACCAAAGCCTGGAACAGCGTCTGGGGCAGCAAAAATTGGAATGAAATTATGTTCTCTGCAAAAGCGCACCAACTCTGGTCTGTTTTGTTTATCGATGGTGGCAACCTCGTCAATAAACAAGGCTATGCGGTTCTCATCGTCAAAAATAGCCAAACGATTAATGATGGTCATGATGATGATTAAACGAATCATCTTATCGGTTCCATCCGACTCTATTTGTTCATTTAAATCAACCTGCTTGGTAGTTCCCTTGCGGGTAAGGTTTAAACTGATATCAAACAAATCATCAAATTCAATTTTCTTGGCATTATCTAAATAGGCATCCAACACTTTTAAATTCTCTGAATGGTCGAACTCAAACATCAACTGACCACGAACTTGCTGGATTTGGCTGATTTTCTTTACCTCTTCCACCAATTTTTTATTATCTACTAATTCGATGGTGAGCGATTCGATATCTGAGATGCGTGCTTGCGACAACTTAGAATTAAACTTGTTATATACAAACTCTTTAAACTCTTCGTAACGCTTTAACAAAGTATAAGCAGGATTGGCAAACTGGGCCGAAATACTTTCTAACAAACTAGATACCGAGCGTTCTTTGTCTTCTAAAAGCGAGATTTCTTCTTCAACATATTTTATAAAATCCATCTCATCTGCAAAGGTAGATTGCAGCTTATCTCTTAACTTTTCAAACAACTTGTCTTTAGTGGCTTTTAGATCATGTCTATCGCCCATGTTTATTTGAATCTTCTTGTAGAGGTTATCAAGGTCGTCTGAACTTTCGAACTCCTCGCCTACCAAACCAAATTGCTCTAAGTTTTGCTTGTATTCTTGTATCTCTCTAATCCTACGCTCACGCTTATCTTTATCTACAATAAGATCTTGAACTTCTAATTGCTTTTTAGCAATATCCTTAGCTAATTTGGCTTGCTCAGTTTCTATTTTTTGTTTCTCTTCATTTAATAGTTTTAAATCTGCTTTCAGTTTATCAATGGCTTTGATAAGGTTTGGCTTTGATTTTATTTTAGCCAACTTGGTTTTTATCTCCTCAATTCCAGCATTAATTTGGGCTAATTCTCTTTGCGATTTTTCTAGGTCGCGCGCCACTTCAAAAAGTGCTTCCTGGCTTTTTAAATCTGTTTTTACATTTTGTAATTCTTCTTTTATTTCTTCGATGGTCTTAAAATCTACCAATTCTAAATTCTTAGAAATATCTATTTCACCATCAAAAATGCTGAGTTTATCGGCCACTTGGTGAATGGCTTTGATTACTTGATTGCCTGGTAAACTTTTTACCTGCTCGCTTAAGATGGCATTTAATAATTTACGGTTGTCTTTATTTCCAGAAATTTTATTGATAAGGAGATTGCTATAATTGTCTACTTGGTTTTCGCCACGTTGAATTTGGGCCTTTAACTGCGAAATCCTTTGTTCGATTTGCTGACTGTTGAGTTTTTGAATTTCAACCATGGTAATCCTCGACTCTACCTCTTTTCGCTTTTTATCTAGGTTTTCGAGCGATTCATTTAATAGTTCAACAGGTTCAAAACCATTGATAATTTTTAAATCGGTTTCTTTTTCATTTAATGTTTCTGCCTTGGCGTTGATTTCGGTTTCCTTGTTTCCTATTTTACGGTCGAAATCTGCCTTTTGGGGAATTAAATTCTCATTGATGTCTGTATTGATTTTGGCAATATTTTGATTTCTTTCTGCCAATTGACTTTGCAAAGTAGGTAATGTGGTATCGTAGTTTTGCGTGAAGGCATAATACAATTGATGGATAATTCTAGCCTTGGCATTATACTGGCTCATTACTTCCCTAAACTCATCAAATTCGTTTTTAACCGACTTAAGATTTCTAATTTCATTGTTTATCTTTCTTAAATCGATGATATCCTTTTTGTTTTTCTGAGAGAAATTAAGTGTTTCGTTCTCGCGGTTATCGGCTACAATTAAGGCTTCTTTTAGATTTTTGTTGGTGATGAGCTTGGTATTGATTAAGTACCTATAAATCCTAGAAAAGTTGTTGCTTAATCCTTCAGATTTCACATTGTCGTCGAGCCAAACAACCCCTTGATTTCTTTTTCCACGCTGGTAAACGGTATTAAAAACCTCTCTTTTATCTTTAAACGGAATCAACTCGGTACCATCTTTGGCCATGGCCTCTTGCACCTCATCAAATTTTAAGAGTTTCTTATTTTCATCTACAAAATACTGCTCTTTGTATTCGGTATTAAACTGGTAATACTCTAATTCAGAATCACCATTACGCTTCACCAAAATGCAGTAATACGACTTCTTAAATACTTCAAAGACAATATAGCTTTGGTTTGGATTTGGAAAATAATGATGTAAAGTTTCTTTATCGCCGCGCCTTTGACCGCTAAAAGTCATCTTATTTCCATCGATAATAAACAGAAAGTTTAGGGCATAGATGAGGGTACTTTTACCGATATTATTAGGCCCTACCAATTGCAAACTATCACAATCATTTATCCGAATTTCTGCTTTTCCGTAAACCTTAGAATTTAAAATAGTGAGAGATGTTAACATGCGTTTTGTGAAAATATTGAGGCAAGATAAGCAGCACCAACGGCAAGAAACCCACATCTAATTCACAGTGGCATGGTAAGCCCAAAACGCCTCATAATCCAATATTTACAAGAGAAAAATTTTTCTATGCGGTTTTTTTGGTACTTTTGGTTAAAGAGATCATCTATGAAAAAACAGGTGCGGTTTCAGCCAAATCCAGAGGATGTAAAAAGTTTGGCGCTAGATTATACAGCAAATGCACAAAGCGAGTTATATCAAACCCTTTTATGGCTCAGCAAACAGCAAAAATTTAAATTGGATGATTTGGTAAAATGGCAAAGCACCTTGCTGTTTATTAGAACCCATTCCTCAGAACCAAAGGTGGTAAAGGTGTGCGAGCGTATTTTCATTAGCATCACTCGCTTTTTAAAAGGGCTTGGATCAACCCGAAAAGCCATGATAAATGACACCTTTCTACCCTATTCGCAAACCAGTTTAATCTTTTCTTATACTTTTATAGAATGGCTAAATACACAACAAGATTGCCGTTTAACATTCGATGGCCTAGAGGCTGAGGCCAGTTTACTTAATGGCGTATTAAAAGCAACTTTACCCAATCCAGAAAAGGATATTTGCTCTATTGGATATGAATTGGATGATTTATGGCATGCTTTAAAAATTAAAAAAGGCAAGGAACTAGATTTTTTACTACAACAATTTCAAGTACTTTATCAGGAGCCTATTTTACGCGATTTTGTGTGGGATCAACTAAAAATATGGACGAACATTAGGGCTGTAAAGCCAAGTTTTTCTAAGCTTTACAACCGACTCCCATTTGCGTCTTATTTTTATCATGATGGTATTTTTAAAAGGTTTGACCCGATGGAATGGTATCAGAAAAAACTTCCATTGCCAGAGCAGTTAGACAGCCACAACAAAGCTGTCTTAATTGAGGTGATTAGAAAAGCCATGGTGCATAGCATGCGCGAAACAGACCCTGCTACCTATATGCAAGAGGACTCTTTGACTTATTACCAATTAGAACGCGGTATTTCGATTGCCTTATTTGATGTAACAGGCGCTAGGCAATTGCCTTTCCAATCTTATATTGGTTATACTTTGTTTAAAAATGGCTATCCCATGGCTTATGGAGGTAGTTGGGTAATGGGACAAAAAGCGCACTTTGGTATTAATATTTTTGATGCATTTAGAGGAGGTGAATCTGGCTTTGTGATGTGCCAATTGTTGCGCACATACATACAGCTTTTTAATTTAAAGCAAATAGAAGTAGATGCTTATCAGTTTGGCAAGAACAATGAAGATGGCATTCAATCTGCCGCTTTTTGGTTTTATTATCGCTTTGGCTTTAGGCCTATCAACCCAAAATTAGCAAGTTTGGCTCGAACCGAATTCAATAAAATTAAATCTTCTAAGCATTATAAAAGTAGCAAAAGTACCTTGCTAAAATTGGCAGAAAGCAATATGATGTTAAGCCTTGGTAGCCTATCACAATTAGGCTATGAACAAATAAATGAGCAAATCACAAAAACCATAGCCCAAAAGTATCATGGCAACAGAACATTGGCCATAGAAGCAGGAATGAAGCATTTAAGAGAAGATGTAAAGGTAGATGCAACACTCACGATAGATACCAAATTTGCTTGGCAAGAGGCCGCATTATGGGCAATTAGCTTTAAAAAGAAGTTGCAACATCACCATCAAGAGGCATTGAAAAACTATATAGAGCAAAAATCAAGTGATCATCTACTTTTTCAACAGGCATTGCTACAACTGGTTAAAATAGAATAATCACCTTAAGCCTTATTTTAGACGGTCTACCGCGCTTAAGAATAATGTATTTTGCGGGTCTAAGTCTAGCGCTAAACGGTAATTTTTGAGGGCACTGTTTTTGTCGCCTTTTTCTTCTAACAACAAGCCTTTCATATACCAAGCTTTGGCATAGGATGGATTAAGTTTGGTGGTTGTTTCCCAATTTTCCATGGCTTTTGCTTGGTAACCCGATTCGTAGTTGATATAACCCACGTTATAAAATGCCAAGAAATTGGTAGGATCGAGCGTGATTATTTTTTTGTATTCTACCATGGCAGAGGCATAGTTTTCTGTTTGCTGTAAATAAACGGCTTTGGCAAAATAAGGTTCCACCAATTTGGGCCTTAATTTTATGGCAGCATCAAAATAACCCAGTGCCAATTTATTTTTTTGTGCCCCATACAAATTGGCAATGTATAAGGTAGACTCGTAATCGTTGGGGTCTGTTTCGATGGCAGTTTGAAAATGGTAGATTGCTCTTGCCGTATCGCCTGTTTCGCGGTAGTTCATACCCAGCATATGGTAGAAGTAGGCATTGTTTTTATCTAGTTTAAGCAGGCGATTAAACAAATCAAGCGATTTTTGATGCTCTTTTACCACAAAGTACAAATCGGCTAATTTTAGGATGGCCTGATGATTATCTGGGTTAAGCAAAATGGCTTTTTCGTATGCCTCGGCCGCGCTTTTGGTTTGATTCATGGCATATTGGGTTCTACCTAATGTAAAAAAATAAACATCATTGGTAGAATCCAAGGCAATGGCAGAAAGCAAATCGGCTTCGGCCCTGGCAAGGTATTTACTGTTAATATAAACCTCGGCCCTTTCCATGAAATACTTTGGATTGCTAGGGTCTTCGTCTATTTTCTTGCTAATTTCCCTGGCAAGGTTTGCATTGGCAGTGCTATCATTGGGATCGGGCAAATTGGTGTTTTTAGGATGGTCTTTACATGCCATTAAAAGCAAAAGACTAATAAAAATCATTTTTTGAACTGAGGCAATCAGATGCATTTTCATATTTTTGAGACTTCAAACATAAGTCAACCAAAATTAAAATTAAGTATGCCGTTTTATTATCGATTAGGAAATATTCCTCAAAAAAGACATACCCAATTCAGAAAAGCTGATGGGAGCCTTTATTCTGAAGAGCTTATTTCTACAGAGGGTTTCAGCAGTTTATACTCCTTGGTTTACCATGCCCATCCGCCTACTTTGGTAAAGGAAGTTTTAGACCCAATTTCGGCAGAACCTGTGGCAGCCATGCCAAAAAACCTTAAAAACAGAAGCTTTCTCACTTTTAAAACTGCTCCTAAAGACGATTTTCTAGAGTCGAGGGTGGTGATGTTATACAACAAAGATGTTTATATCACCTGTGCTGCGCCTAAAAAGAGCATGACCGATTATTTCTACAAAAATGCGGATGCAGACGAAGTTATCTTTGTACATGAAGGCAGTGGTTTGTTAAAAACCCTTTATGGTGAAATACCTTTTGAATATGGCGATTATCTAGTTATCCCGCGTGGAATTATCTATCAATTGCATTTTAACAACGAGCAAAACAGGTTGTTTATCACCGAGAGCTTCTCACCCATTCGCCCTCCTAAACGTTATTTAAATTCGTTTGGACAATTCTTAGAACATTCTCCGTATTGCGAGCGCGATTTAAAATTACCTCAAAATTTAAAAACACACGACGAGCACGGTGATTTTAAGGTAATGATTAAAAAGCAAGACCTTATTTACCCTTATATTTATGCTACCCATCCGTTTGATGCCATTGGTTGGGATGGATATCAATATCCTTATGGGTTTAGTATTCATAATTATGAGCCCATTACCGGAAGGGTTCATATGCCACCGCCGATACATCAAACTTTTGAAGGGCACAATTTTGTTATTTGTTCTTTTGTACCAAGATTATACGATTACCATCCCCTTTCTATTCCAGCACCCTATAATCACAGCAATGTAGATAGCGACGAGGTGTTGTATTATGTAGATGGAGATTTTATGAGCAGAAAACATGTAGAGCGTGGCATGATTAGCTTACATCCAAAAGGTATTCCGCATGGCCCGCACCCTGGCACTGTAGAAAAATCTATCGGTAAAACAGAAACCAAAGAGCTTGCCGTGATGATAGACCCTTTCTATCCATTAATGATTACACAAGCCGCTTTAGATTGCGAAGATCCTCACTATTATAAGAGTTGGGTAGAATAAATTTATTCGGTTCAAACCGAATTATTCTTCGAACATTTTTTTGGCCCGCTGCAAGTTATTAAAATAAGTTGCGGCGGTTCCTGTTTTATAATGGCAATGGTTACTAATGGTGCCCGTTTCTTCGCATTTACAGGCTACTATCTTATTGTTTTCGAGAAAGAATCTGCAATTTTCGCAGGCTACCGCTGAGCACATTTTAAACTGAGCTTCCTCGTTAATTACAAAATAAATCCCTTCCATTTGCAAGTCAACAGCGGCAATGCGCTTTCTGCCTTGGTATGCACAGGTGGCTACTAAAAAATAGGTTTGTTGCATTTGCTCGATATGCATTTCTACCACTTTGGTACCATCTCTAAACGTCCATTCGAAAGCCTTACTGAGATTTTTTTCGCTTTCTGTCAGTTGATAAACACCATTGTTCATTTGCCCAATTTGGATTTTAGTTTCTTGAGCAAAGCCTACAAATGAAAAGAGTACAAAAATTGTTGTGAGTAAGTTTTTTACCATCGATTACATTTTACACACACAAATGTAAACAAGCTAAATCAATTCTGCAATTTGTTATACATTCGCAGGCATGATGAAGGCACTTGTTTCAACCCAATTTTCTTTCCCAAATCAGAGAAGTTTCTACCGCGGAAAAGTGAGAGATGTTTATAACATCAACAACCAATACCTAGTAATGGTGGCCTGCGACAGGATTTCTGCCTTTGATGTGGTGCTGCCAAAACCTATCCCATTTAAAGGTCAGGTATTAAATCAAATTGCAGCTCATTTTTTACAAATCACCAAAGAAATTGTGCCTAATTGGTTAATCAGTTGCCCAGACCCAAATGTAAGTATTGGCTACTGTTGTACTCCCTATAAAGTTGAAATGGTCATTAGGGGTTATTTAAGCGGCCATGCTTGGAGAGAGTACAAAGCGGGTAAACGAATGATTTGTGGTGTTGCCATGCCAGATGGAATGAAAGAAAATGATCAGTTTCCAGAACCTATCATCACTCCAACCATTAAAGCTGATTCTGGACATGATGAAGACATTTCTAGAGAAGCCATTATCGAGAGTGGTTTGGTGCCCGAGGCAGAATACTTAATACTAGAAAAATATACTAGAAAATTATTTGAATTTGGGAGCAACTATGCAAAAGAGAATGGTTTATTGTTGGTAGACACTAAGTACGAGTTTGGCAATTATCAAGGGGAAGTAATGCTAATGGACGAAATTCATACCCCCGACTCTAGCCGTTATTTCTATGCAGATACGTATCAAAGCATCCAAGAAAAAGACCAACAACAAAGACAATTGTCTAAAGAGTTTGTAAGGCAATGGTTGATACAAAATGGTTTTCAGGGATTAGAAGGACAAATAGCACCGGTTTTTCCAGATGATTTTATCTATGAAGTAACTGATAGATACATAGAATTGTTTGAAAAAATTAGTGGTAAAACCTTTGTCAAGCAAGACTATGAAGGCGTAGAAGATCGAATTAAACAAAGTATTTTAGCTCATATTCAAACTACGGCTTGAACATCTTCTTATTTTCAATAGGTATTAATACTGCTTACTTTCTAGCAGATTTTTTTATCAAACTTGGCAGTTATCACTACTCTGCTGGCCGATTGGTTTATATAAGATCTATCCTTACCGTTCTTTTTTCATTAATTTGGCTAAGCTTCACGGGTGCTATTTATCAATTACCAACAGGTTTAGAACTGGCTCAACTTTTGGGATGCGGCACCTTATGTGTATTGGGTTTATTTTTTTATGTAAGGGCATTGCAAGGCCTGCATTTTGTGAACGTATCGGTATTAGGTATCTCTGGTGCCCTTATTCATTATCTTTTAGGTATTATACTCAACCACGAGCAATTTAACCCATGGTTTTATGTGGCGGCTGCTTTGTGTGTCAGCGGCATTGGCATACAATGGAAAAAACAAGAGCAACACAAAGGATTGATTGATGCCAGTTTAAGCGCCATATTTTGGGGTTTTGGTTATGCCTTGTTAAACATTCCTTTGCAAAGCGCAAATCCGGTATGGGGTGCGTTTATCCTAGAATTTACAGCTTTAGTGTTATCGGGTATGTATATATTTCGGTTTGAACCAAACGCCTTTTTTAGCTTACCTAAATTAAGAGATTATCGAATATTCTTAGTAGCTCTATTTACTGTATTGGGGTCGGTTTGGATAAACTATGCCTACCAAAAATTTAACTTAAGCGCCTTAGGTTTTATGCAGCTTGCTTTTTTTCCCTATTCGATGTTAGCTGGGTTTTTGGTGTTCAAAGAAAAACTTTCAAGAATTGAGTGGATTGGCAATGGCCTAGTGATGCTAGGATTGCTGTTTTACTTTGCCTTTATTTAGTTTTCTGTGCCCACTCAAATATTTGTGGGTTTAGAATCAAGCGATATCCCTGTTCTTCGGACAAGGCAACATGCATGAGCGCCTTGGCCACCGTTTCACCTTTAATGGCTTTATAGAGCTTAAGTGGCCCAACAAAAAGTGGATTTAAGGCCTTCATTAAATATTGCGATACCGTTTCTAGAGGCCTAGACTCCATGCGATTTCCTAACAACAGGGACGGTCTTAGAATAATGGTATTTTTAAATCCAATACTTTTTACAGCCTCTTCTAACTCGGCTTTTAACCTGCTATAAAAAATGGTAGATTGTGTATTGGCACCCATCGAACTTACGAGCAAAAAACTTTCGGCTCCATTGCCATATGCAATCTGAGCTGTCTTGAGTGGAATATCAAAATCTATTCTACGGTAATTTTCCTTATCGGGTGTTTTGGCCGAAGTGGAGCCCATACAGCAAAAAACATGGTTAGCCACAATTTTATCTTTAAAGGCATCCAACTCATTAAAATCTAACATGATTTGGTGAAACTTCTCGTGTTTAATTACCATGTCTCTGCGCACAAGAACAGTTACCTGAGTGTACGTTGGATTTTTAAGTAACTCAAAAACGAGGTTTCTTCCAATTAATCCGGTGGCTCCTATCACTAATGCTGTTTTACCCATCTTTAAATGTCTTTTGGTAGAAATTCTTTTCTAGCCTCTTGTTCGTTTACGGCTGTAAATACCATTTTTTCTGCCAAAATATTGGCTGGAGTTGGAAGAAATTTATCGTAAAATCCTAAGCCGATTTTATTTAACACACCACCAAATGATTTCTTAAATTGATAAGAAGTATTCTCAACACCCACCGAACTACTAATACCATTAACCTTAAAAATATGTAATTTGGTAAAAGGAAGTTTTTCTATCTCATGTTGTAATTGAGCCCTTAACTTAAAATTAGGATTTTCGGAATGTATATTGGCCTTTGTATGATTTAGCAAGAAAAAATTCTTTACTCCCGCATCATTGGCAAGGTGAGCAATTTTTAATGGTACATCATACTCAAATTGGTCTGCATCCGAAAGTCCTACAGTGCTAATAAACTCCTTACCCAACAAACAAAAAACATCATCTATCTCATTAAACGCATATTTAAAATCATCTAAACGAGAGAAATCTACCAAAACACTTTGGGTATGTATGTTTTTAAATCGCCTACTTTCTCTTCTGGTAAGGATTACTATTTTCTTGTAATGCCTATTATTAAGCAAGTTGTCTAACAAAGCTTGGCCAATCGACCCAGAAATTCCAACAATTAAGGCATTTCGCATATTTTCGAAGTAAGGTAATTTGGCTTAATTAACCAAATTAAAAGGACATTAAGACTTTAAAGATTTGATTTTTTCTTAATCTGGTTCAATGCTTTTATAGTTTCTATCACCCGTTCTTTGTATCATAAATTTTTAAAATATGAGTACAAATAGCACTTGGGTTTTAGACCCTACCCACAGCGAGATTCTTTTTAAGGTAAAGCATTTAATGATTACCAATGTGAAAGGCGAATTTAGAAAATTCTCGGCCAATATTTTAGGCGAAGATTTTCAAACAGCACCTATCGAGGTTAACATAGACGCTGCCAGTATTTTCACCAATGAAGACAATAGAGATGGCCATTTAAAGTCGGCCGACTTCTTCGACGTAGAAAATCATACTGCCATTACTTTTAAAAGTTCATCAGTTACAAAAATAGATAGCGAAAATTACGAGCTAAAAGGCCAATTAACCATTAAAGGTATCAGCAACGAGGTGAGCCTTAAAGTTGAGTTTGGTGGCATCAATAAAGATCCATGGGGCAACCAAAAAGCTGGTTTCTCTGTAAGTGGTAAAATCAATAGAAAAGATTGGGGCTTAACTTGGAATGCACCACTAGAAACAGGTGGTTTACTAGTAAGTGAAGAAGTAAGCCTAATGGCAGAAGTTCAGTTTGTAAAACAAGCATGATTGGGGTAAATTGATAAATGAGCTGTCATGGAGAAATCTATGGCAGCTTTTTTTATGCACCACTTTTTATTTCAAAATACACCTTGGTTCCTTTATCAACCTCACTCTCGATACCAATCATTCCTCCAGCATCTTCTAGATAATCTTTGCAAAGCAAAAGGCCTAAACCAGTGCCTTTTTCGTTTTTAGTGCCAAAGGTGGTATAGTGTTCAAAGGGTGAAAACACTTTTGAAATGGCCTCTTGTGTCATACCCAAACCATTATCAGCAACTGCAATTCGCACAAATCCAGATTTGGATGACGCTTCTGAATGAAGTATTATTTCGCCACCTTCTCTGGTAAATTTTATGGCATTGCTAATTAAATTTCTTAAGATTAAGTGCAATTGATTTTTGTCGTAATAAACAATCACTCGCTCATTTATCCGATTGATTAATCGAATGTTCTTTTCTGCCAATTGTATTTTATATAAGTCCATCATCTCTTGAATGGGCTTACGTAAATCAAAAATTTCAGGCTCGCTTTTTACACCATTCAATTGACTTCTAGACCAATTAAGAAGGTTCTCTAAAGTAAGGTTTAAGGTATCTACATTTTTACTGATACTACCCAGGGATTTTTTAATTTCTTCATAGGTCATATCATCATCGGCAACCCAATTTAACACGGTACTCAACGACTTAATGGGCGCACGCAAATCATGTGCGATGATAGAAAATACCTTATCTTTTATAAGGTTACTTTCATGTAATTGCTCTGCTTGCTCTTGCAATAAATTGGTTCTTTCTACAATAATATTCGATTGATTTTTGTTAACCTTGGTGAGCGATTCTGACAGTTGCTCTACCTCTTTAAATGCTTTTGAAAATAACCGAGTGATGGTTAAAGCTTGGGCAATGGAGAAAAAGAAAATAGAAACTGGCAACAAATACATAAAGTTGATGATGCCCTGACTATGAAGTATGTCATTAAAACCTGCAAAGAATGTCAATAAATAGGCTCCTCCCACCCAGTTGGCAAAGGGTCTTTTAATAATGATTACCTTTATCACCAAGTTTAAAAGGTACACCAACATGAGCGCACAAATAAACAAATAGGTAGGTATAAGATAAGAGGTAATAGAAACAGGCCCTAAGGCAAAAAAAGCAGTAAATGCTCCTTGAAGCCAAATGATGCCGCGTACCATGTATCGATTTAAATCTCTTGGATACATGCTATACAGATACAGCAAGCCAAACAAAATAATTAAAACCAGAGAAGTGAATTCTATTCTAACTATAATTTCCCATGGAAATTCATTGCTAATTTGTTTAAATAAGATGATACCTGTTGACCCAATTCTTAAGGCCGAAAACAAGCACAATAAGGCGAAATACAATGAGCTCTTCTCTTTGGTTCTAGTATAGTAAAACGCTACAAAATAAAAGAACAGCACAAATAAAGAACCACATAAAAAGGCGGTAGTAATGATTTCTTGATTGGTTTTTTCATCAATTTTATCGGAGTTTCCTAACTCGGGAGCATACCAAATTCCACCTTGCCTATAATGAAAATTAGAAACCTGTAAGGCAATTTCTAAGGTATCTGTAGCCGTCTCGAAATGAAAATCTCCTGGAATAAAGTCGGGCTTCGACTCATTGATATTTTTACCAAATCTGCCAGCCTTTGCGGTTAATTTACCATTGATGTATAACTCGTAATTAGTTCCAATGGCATATAGTTTTAAGGCTAAAATTAATTCGGATAACTTGGGCTGATAAACCTTACATACAAACGTGCCATAACCTTTTTCTTCATAGCCAGCCGTCCCCCAGCTTCCGGGAACTTCTATCTCTTTTCCTCCTAAGAACGAAGCCTGTTTAACTTCTTCATAGGTTTTGCCATAATATAACTTCCAATAGGGTTTATCTAATACCAAAACCTTTTCGTTGAAGTTTATTTTATCTAAGGTGATAACTTGCCCCATGAGGTTGCCTGCCATGCAGCATAAGAAAAGGTATAGAAATTTAAACTTCAAAATTGGTGGTGGTAGAATTTTATGCTGCAAATAAAGAAATTTTCATAACTTATTCTTTAATTTTCTTAATTCGCAGCCGTGCAAACCTCATTTCATCTAAGTTTCAATGCATTTTTGGATCAAACCAATATAGCCTATGAGGTACAAGAAAACGATGAATTTTGGGTGTATCAAATTCAAGATAAAACTTATTGTCTAGTTCCTTATACCTGTTATCCTAAACCACAAAGGCCCAAAAGTCATTATTACCTCTACGAGGATATTTGGTTGTTTAAATCAACCCAAGTTAAAAGTCGTTTGCTCAGTATTTTCGGGTTGAACCAAAAGTTACATGCACGAAAAACTTTGGTTCAAAAATTAGATAAACTCAGTGCAGAAGCGTTTTTAGAACAGCATCATTTAATGGGCAAAGCCAAAGCTGCCTATCATTATGGCTTATTTTTCAATGGCAATTGCGTTGCTACTATGTCATGGAGCAAGTCGAGAATTTTTAATGACAAACAAGTTTACTACCGTTCTTATGAGTTAATTCGATTTGCTAATATAACAGGCATAACCATCATGGGTGGATTCTCTAAACTGTTAAATCACTTTATCGTTCAGCATCATCCAGCGCACATCATGACCTACACCGATAATGATTGGGGAAGTGCTGATTCGTTTGAAAAAATAGGCTTTAGCAGTCTTGGGTCAACCCAAAAACTTAGTTTTTTTGTAAACCCATTGACACACGAAAGAGTATATCATTTGCCATTAAGTCTCGAAAAACACTATAGTCTCACTGGCATAAATGGAGGCAACACCAAATGGATCAGAGATTTTCAGAAATAATAGCATTAGCCCAAAAAGCCCATTTGGTGGTGGTTTTAGGTCCAACGGCCAGTGGCAAAACTACCTTTGCTATCCAATTGGCCCAAGCACTCAATGGCGAAATCATCAGCGCCGATTCTAGGCAAGTTTACAAGCGAATGGATATTGGCACTGGTAAAGATTTATCAGAATATCATTTGGCAAATGTGAACTATCATTTAATAGACATGGTAGAACCTGGACAAAAATATCATTTGCATCAATTTCAAATAGACTTTCAAAATGCTTATGAGCAGATTCGTAAGCAAAACAAAACCCCAATTCTTTGTGGAGGTTCAGGATTGTATATAGAAGCGGCATTAAAGCCTAAAGTACAAACTCAAATACCAGAAAATATTCTTTTAAGAAATAAATTGAGTACTTATGCTTATCAAGATTTAAAAGAAATGTGGCAAGGTTTAACCAAAGATTCCAGACAAAGCGAACCAGATACAAGCACCGCTAAAAGACTCATTAGAGCTATAGAAATAAACACTTATTTACAAGAACACCCAGCATTTAATTATAGTCAAAGAACAAGCCCAGATGCTTTGATTATTGGCCTTATGCCAGATGTAGAATTAAGGCGAAAAAATATAGCATTACGATTGCAAAAACGATTTAACGAAGGAATGATTGACGAGGTGAAAGCCTTGCTAGATGAAGGGGTTACGGCAGACGATTTAATTTATTATGGATTAGAATACAAGTTTATAACACAATACCTTTTAGGTGTATTAAGCTACGAACAAATGCATCAAAAGCTTTTAATAGCCATTCAGCAATTTGCTAAGCGTCAAATGACGTATTTTAGAAAGCTAGAAAAAGACGGATTATGCATTCATTGGTTCAAACCCAATACAATATAAAGACCTATGAAACATTCAGAACTAAAGCATTTTGAAAACTTGCATATCCTATTATGGTTAGTAAAGGATAGTTGTTGGATGCTAGAATTAAAAGTAATAGGCAGCATAGCCTTTTTTCCTACCATCATCATGGCTACTTATATTTGTGTACGCTCCTACCCTAAAAAACTCGATTTTGCAGCAAACCTTGCGGTTGCTTCTTGGATTATGGCCAATGCCAGTTGGATGTTTTACGACTTCTACCAATGGCCTTTAAAGCCGCTTGCACTTGGCTTCTTTATCCTAGGATTATTAATTATTTCTTATTATGTATGGCAAGTTTTTGTTCTGAAAAAGACAACAACATAAAATCCAGAATATTCTCTTAAATTTGAAACAAACAATTCCTCATGAAAAAGATTTTTACAGTTTTAGTAACACTTGTGGCAAGCTTTCAACTGCTTGCTCAGCCTTGTACCCCAGATCCCGCATTAACCTATCCAGGCATTATGCCAACTAAATTACCTAATGGTATGATTGGTAAGGCATATTCAGAAGTAGTTTCTTTAATGGTTCCGTTGGATACTAGCCTTGTTATTAATGGTACTCCAGTTACAGTAAGGGTAGATTCTGCAAGGGTAATTTATATTTCTTCACTTCCAAAGAACTTCACTTATGAGTGTGACAAGCCAACTCAAACTTGGAACGGTGGTGCCAAAGGCTGCGCCAAAATTACTGGCACTCCTGCAGAAGGAGACGATAAAAAACATGTCATTTGGGTGAAGACACAAACTTGGTTTAAAGTGGTGGGCTTAACCAACCAGTTTGATCAAATAGACTCGAGCTCTATAGATTTTACCGTGGATGCAGCCAATGCTTTAAACGAATTAAAACACTTACCTAAACTTGTGGTTTACCCAAATCCAGTAAAAGAAGAATTAACCATTGCATTGCATGAGTATGATGCAGCCGCTTACTTTGAAGTGTACAATATCTTAGGGTCAAAACAAGCTATTCAGCAACAATTAAATTGGAATGCTGGCTTAGCAAGCATCGGAACAAAAGAATTACCTAGTGGTGTTTATTTTGTAAAAGGCTTTATAAATGGCAAAACGTTTCAAGCCAAATTTATAAAAGAGTAAGTATCTATATATCCAAAAAAAGCGCGATTGTCATTAAGATAATCGCGCTTTTTTTTATAAGAATCCGAGCTGAAGTTTAGCAGATTCACTCATTAAATCTTGGCTCCAAGGTGGGTCAAATGTTACCTTTACTTCTACTTCTTTCACCCCTTCCATGGCACCCAATTTTTGCTTAATTTCTTCGGGCATACTTTGCGCTGCCGGACAAAATGGTGAAGTAAGAGACATAATGATTTCTATATTGAGTTCGTGCGAAACGTTCACTTCATAGATTAATCCAAGCTCATAAATATTTACAGGAATCTCTGGGTCGTAAACGGTTTGAAGCACTTGTATGGCTTCGTTCTGAACGTCTACAAAGTTTCTAGTATTGTTTTCGGTGGTACTCATTTTCTAATTATTTTGGGTGAGGGCAAAAGCATACATTTTCATCTGCTTAATCATGCTAGCAAATCCATTGCTTCTTTGAGAACCAATCATGTGGCTCATGCCTATTTTTTCTATAAAAAAAAGTTCAGTATCTATAATTTCCTGAGGGGTTTTTCCACTCCAAATTCTTACCAATAAACTCACCAAGCCTTTGGTAATCTCTGTATTGCTATCGGCCTCAAAATACAACTTATCGGCTTCTGGCCTTGGAAATAACCACACTTTACTTTGACAACCTTTTACTATGTATTCTTCGGTCTGATGCTCTGCCGGCATTGGCGACAACTTTTTCCCAAGATCCATAAGGTAAAACAATTTGCTTTCCATATCATCCTCAAAAAGAGAAAAATCATCTATAATTTCATTCTGAATATCGGTAGTACTCATAGATTATCGCTTGCTTAGTTTCTGCAAAATTGCGAGTAAAATATCAATTTCTTCTTTGGTATTATACACTGCAAATGAAGCCCTAACGGTACCTTCAATGCCATAAAATTTCATCAAGGGTTGTGTGCAATGGTGTCCAGTTCTTACTGCAATGCCTCTGGCATCCAGCAATAATCCTGTATCAAATGGGTGCCTACCATCTATCAAAAAAGATTGCACAGCCACTTTATCTAGGGCGGTTCCAAAAAGTTTTATTTGGTTCGACCCAATACTATGAATGCCCTCCAAAAAGTGTTGCAGCAATTGATGTTCCCAAGTACGTATAACTTCCTTGCCAATTTGGTTTACAAATTCTAAGGCATATTTAAGCGCAATCACATCCCCAATATTGGGCGTTCCAGCTTCAAATTTAAAAGGAATTTCATTGTAAGTGGTTCGTTCAAAACTCACTTCTTTGATCATTTCCCCTCCACCTTGGTAAGGCGGCATTTTCTCCAGCAAATGGCGTTTGCCATATAGCACTCCCACTCCTGTTGGCCCATATAATTTGTGGGAACTCAAGGTTAAAAAATCTACATCTAAGGCTTGCACATCAATGGCCAAATGCGAGCCTGCTTGTGCCCCATCTAATAAAACCACTGCCCCTACTTGGTGTGCAGCCTCTATAATTTCCTTAACAGGATTAATGGTGCCTAAAGCATTACTTGCCCAAACACAAGCAACTATCTTTGTTTTTTCTGAAAGTAAGGATGCAAAAGCATCCATGTCAAGTGTTCCATTGTGGTGAATGGGAATCACTTTTAAGGTGGCACCTGTTTGCTCACAAATCATTTGCCATGGAACAATATTACTATGATGTTCCATATAGCTAATTAATACCTCATCACCTGGCATAAGAAAGGCTTTGCCATAGGTTTGAGCTACTAAGTTTATACTTTCTGTAACGCCTTTGGTAAAGATACACTCCTCTGCTTCTTTTGCATGGATAAAGGATTGAACCAACTTTCTGGTGTCTTCATAAAAAGCTGTAGACCTATCCGCTAAAGTATGCGCGCCTCTATGAATATTGGCGTTGTGCAACGAATAATACTCCTCTAAAGCTTGGATAACAGACAATGGCTTTTGCGTAGTTGCTGCATTATCAAAATACACTAAAGGCTGGCCATTTACCTGTTGATGTAAAATAGGAAATTGCTTTCTAATTGAATTTACATCCAAGGTATTAGCAGACAAAGAGTGATTATTTGAGGAGTGATCTGTCAAGGGTTATGTACTAAAGTTTTCTTTCTATTTCTTCTTCCAAAATTTGAACAAGTTCTGGAATCTTGATTTTCTCGGCTATATCATCGGCAAAGGCATTTAGCAATAACTTTCTTGCTTCATTTTCTGGAATGCCTCTGCTGCGAAGATAGAACATAGGTTCTTCATCTAGCTGCCCAATGGTAGCGCCATGCGTGCATTTAACATCATCTGCAAAAATCTCTAATTGTGGCTTGGTGTTAACTGTTGCATCGTTGCTTAGCAAAATGTTTTGATTGCGTTGGTAGGCATTGGTCTTTTGGGCATCTTCATGCACCATAATTTTGCCATTGAAAACAGCCACCGACTTATCTTTTAAAACACCTTTGTATTTTTCATCGCTAAAGCAATTTGGTTTAGCATGATCTACCCTACTATGGTTGTCTACAAACTGGCTACCATCTGGTATATACAAACCATATAACAAACTATTGCAATTCTCTCCATTCATAAAAAAATGAAGGTTATTGCGCACCCATTGACCATCTAAGGTTAGGGTAACTTGGTTAATATTGGTATTGGCGTTTTGAAAAATTTGAGTGTAGTTGTTGTGATAAGTATCTCCTTTTGCCCTTTGCACTTTATAATGCTCTAAAGAAGCATTTTCATCTACAAAGATTTCATTTACTACATTTGTAAAAGAGCTGTTTTCGCCAACCGCTACATAATTCTCGATAATGGTAGCAGAAGATGATTTTTCTAATACAATGAGGTTTCTTGGTTGTTGCAAAATCCTTTCGCTATTCGCATCGGTGATATTGGTTATCATCAATGGAAATTTTAAATGCTTGTTGGCGGGTATATATACAAAAGCGCCGTCGCTCATAACGGCAGCATTCATAGCATTTAAGCCCTCCTCCTTAGAAATATATTTTCCAAAATGTGCTTCAAAAATGGCAGCATGGGTTTGTCGGGCCGAACCAATATTAGTGGCTACAATATCAACCTCTTCTTCTAACCAAACACTCAAGGCAGGAAACAAACATCCATTTACAAAAACCAATTTATTAGATTGGATTTTATTTAGTATTCCAGCATCAAGTAATGATTGAGCATCTAGCTCACTTAGGCAAGAAGATTTAAATCCGCTTTGCGCAATTTTACTTAGGTTAGTGTACTTCCACTCTTCGTTTTTAAGGGTTGGTATACCATTTTTAACAAAAGTATCGTAAGCAGATTTTCTATATTCAAAAAATTGGTCGCGCTGAGCCTGCTGCTCATATAGTTTAAATTCAGTCTGTATTTGACTTAAAAGATCCATTTTAAAAAAATTAAATTGCTACTTAAACAGCAGCTTCTACCTCTTGTTTAATCCAATCGTATCCTTTTACTTCTAATTCTTTGGCAAGTGAAGCATCTCCACTTTTTACAATTCTTCCTTTATACAATACATGCACAAAATCAGGCACGATATAATCCAAGAGTCTTTGATAATGGGTAATCACCAAGAACGACCTTTCTGAATTTCTTAACTTGTTTACACCAGCAGAAACTAGCCTCAAAGCATCAATATCTAAACCAGAGTCTGTTTCATCTAAAATGGCTAGTTTAGGTTCGAGCATAGCCATTTGAAACACTTCATTACGCTTTTTTTCACCGCCACTAAAACCTTCATTTAAAGAGCGAGAAGTAAGTGATTTGTCCATCTCCATTTCCTCCATTTTACTGCGCATGTATTTAAGAAAATCTGTGGCTTCCATTGGCTCTAGGCCTTGGTATTTTCTTTTTTCATTGATGGCAGTCTTTAAAAAGTTAGTAGTGCTTACACCCGGTATTTCAACAGGATACTGAAAGGCTAAGAATAAACCTTCTCTTGCCCTATCTTCGGGAGACAATTCCAATAAATCTTTATCTAAAAAGTTTACACTACCACCTGTCACTTCATAATCTGCTCTTCCAGCCAAAACAGATGACAAGGTACTTTTTCCCGCACCATTTGGCCCCATGATGGCATGTACTTCTCCTGGTTTTATGTCTAAGTTTATACCATTTAATATGGATTTACCTTCGATGCTTGCTTTTAATTCTTCGATTTTTAACATGATCTTAGTTCTAAATATTTTATCCTACACTACCTTCTAATGAAACAGCCAATAATTTTTGTGCTTCTACTGCAAACTCCATGGGCAATTGGTTCAACACTTCCTTACAAAATCCATTCACAA
Source organism: uncultured Chitinophaga sp. (assembly GCA_964443415.1). Classification (GTDB taxonomy): domain Bacteria; phylum Bacteroidota; class Bacteroidia; order UKL13-3; family UKL13-3; genus B1. The sequence goes on from CAYUDC010000006.1 coordinate 54,113, forward strand.
TTAGAGAAATAGCTTCTTCTAAACCAATGCCTCTTTGGTTGCAATAAAAAATTTGGTCTTCCCCTATTTTACTTGTGCTTGCCTCGTGTTCAAGCGTAGCTGTTTGATTATTTACTTCGATGTAGGGAAAAGTATGAGCACCACATTTATCACCAATCAGCATGCTGTCGCATTGGGTATAATTACGTGCTTGTTCTGCCTTTTTATTTACTTTAACCAAACCTCTGTAGCTGTTATGTGACCTTCCTGCAGAAATTCCTTTAGACACAATTCTACTTTTGGTATGTTTACCTATATGTACCATTTTGGTGCCGGTATCAGCTACTTGAGCATTATTGGTTACTGCTACCGAGAAAAATTCCCCAGTACTGTAATCTCCTTTTAATATGCAAGATGGGTACTTCCAAGTAATAGCCGAACCTGTTTCTACTTGCGTCCAGCTAATTTTGGCATAAGCCCCTTCACATAAGCCCCTTTTGGTAACAAAGTTAAAAATCCCCCCTTTACCGTCTTTATCACCAGGATACCAGTTTTGAACGGTTGAGTATTTAATTTCTGCCTTCTCTAAGGCTACCAACTCTACTACTGCAGCATGCAATTGGTTTTCGTCTCGCATAGGAGCAGTGCAGCCTTCTAAATAACTCACATAACTTCCCTCGTCTGCAATAATGAGGGTTCTTTCGAATTGACCTGTATTTTCGGCATTTATCCTAAAATAGGTGCTAAGCTCCATTGGACATCTGACGCCTTTTGGGATATAAACAAAAGAGCCATCAGAAAATACTGCACTATTGAGGGCCGAAAAATAATTATCGGTATGAGGCACTACAGAACCCAAGTATTTCTTTACCAATTCTGGATGTTCATGCACAGCCTCGCTAATGGCACAAAAAATAACACCCTTTTCTTTGAGTTGTTCTTTGAAAGTGGTGGCTATAGAAACTGAGTCGAATACCGCATCAACGGCTACTCCTGTAAGTCTCTTTTGTTCCAACAGGCTAATTCCTAGTTTTTCGAAAGTTTTTAACAACTCAGGATCCACTTGATCCAAACTATCTAGCTTTACTTTTTGCTTTGGAGCAGCATAGTAAATGATATCTTGGTAATTAATTTGGGGATAATTAAAGTTTTGCCAATTAGGCTCATCCATTTTTTGCCAATGTCTAAAAGCTTTTAAACGGTATTCAAGCATCCAATCAGGTTCATTTTTTTTAGCAGAAATAAACCTAACTATGTCTTCATTGAGGCCTTTTGGGGCCGTTTCCATTTCTATATCCGTTACAAAACCGTATTTGTACTCTTGGCTAACTACCTGATCTATAATATCTACTTCTGGTTCAGACATGAATATTGATTAATTTGGGTTGGCAAAATTATGATTTTTGTCAGATTTATTTGTACTAAATCTAAATAAAAGACAACAATGCGTTTAGAATGTTTTAGGAGCAAGAACATAAAAAAAGGGGCCGAAGCCCCTTTTAATCAAAATTCATTATTTTAGTTTTTCAACTTTACCAAT
>CAYUDC010000007.1:0-48491 GCA_964443415.1 uncultured Chitinophaga sp.
CCCATGATGCCATTTGATGGAACAAATTAAAATATGAAAATATTAATGACAGGAGTTGGCGGCCCAACGCCAAGAAGTTTTGCCATTGCGCTCAAAAAATATAGCTTTTATAAGCGATTTGAGATAATAGCCACTGATATTAATCCGCTTTCAATTGGTTTGTATCAAACTGATTTGTTTAGCAAAGGTTATGTTGTGCCTCGTTGCACTGATGCCAGTTACTGGGATGCAATTGAAAAAATAGTAGCCGAACATCAAATTGATTATGCTGTAATTCTACCTGAATTAGAGGTGATGGAATGGAGCAAAAAGAAATTAGAAGGCAAATTGCCTTGTCCTGCTTTTCTGCCTCATCCAGAAATTGCTAGACTACTGGTAGACAAAGCCCGAATGACCGATATTCTGGAACCACTAGGATTGGTTCCAACCTCAGTAGAATTTGATAGAAATCTTGAAGATTTTAGTTTAATTTTTGAAAAATTAGATAATAACTTTTGGGTTAGAAGCACCAGTGGAACCAGTGGATTGGGCTCTCTATTAATTGATAGCGAAGCTTCTCTTAAGAATTGGATTCAAATAAACCCTGGTGTTAAAACTTTTATTGCATCTACTTATTTACCTGGAAGAAACCTTGCTTGTAAATTGTTGTATGATAATGGCAAATTGTTAAGAGCAGCTTGTGGCGAAAGGGTAAATTATATCATGGCCAAAGTTTCGCCTTCTGGTATTACTGGTAATACCTCTTTTGGTAGATTGCTCAATGAGCCTAAGTTGGTAGATTTAGCTTCCAAAGCCATGGACCATTTGTTTAAACATGTAAATATTGCACCTCAAGGTTTTTTTACGGTAGACTTTAAAGAGGATGCGAAAGGTGTACCTTATATCACAGAGGTTAATGTTAGGCATGTGGCATTTACCCAATGCTTTGCCGCAGGAGGTGCAAACTTTGCCGAAGATACCATCAGACTACTAGATAATGATCCTTCCTTTGATAGAAGCTTTAGGATGTATGAGTTTACAGAAGGATTGATATTCTTAAGAGATGTAGACGCTTTACCCATCCTAATGAAAGAATCTGAATTGTTATCTTAATGCTTTCTGAACCCATTTGGATTTATGGTGCCGGCGGTTTTGGCCGTGAAGTTTGGATGTTGGCTCAAGAAGCTAAATCAACACTTTCTATTGCAGGATTTATTGATGATAATAGTGCGTTAGAAACCCTATACAATTTACCCGTGCAGAGAAATTTGAAACCCAATCAAACTGCTGTTATTGCCATTGCTGATACCCATATCAGAAAGAAAATTGTTTCTGAAGGTAAATTCAATTCAGTTTCTATCATCAGCAAAGAAGTGGATGTACGCTATACCCAAATAGGCGAGGGTTGCATTATTTGTAAAGGCAATATTTTAACAGTAGATATCACTATTGGAAATCATGTAATTATTAATTTGGCTTCCACCATTGGGCATGATACAAAAATTGGTAATTTCGTTTCGATTATGCCTGGTGTTCATATTTCGGGAAATGTTGCAATAGAAGAGGGAGTATTATTGGGAACAGGAGCTGTTGTATTGCCAGGTATAAGAATAGGCGCATGGAGCAAAATTGGTGCTGGTGCAGTTGTTACCAAGGATGTTCCACCAGGTTCAGTGATGATAGGAACCCCAGCACGTTGTATAAAAAAAATTAGTTATGCAAAATAAAAAGATTTGGTTGTCTTCCCCACACATGGGAACACAAGAATTTGAGTTTGTTAAAGAAGCATTTGAAACCAACTGGATTGCACCTTTAGGACCAAATGTAGATGGATTTGAGAAAGACCTAGTATCGTTTACTGGCACTGGTTATGCAGCTGCGTTAAGTTCAGGTACTTCGGCCTTACACCTTGCCCTAATTTTATTGGGAGTAGGGCAAGGCGATGAAGTGATTTGCCAAAGTTTTACTTTTAGCGCCTCGGCAAATCCTATCGTATATCAAGGGGCAACCCCCATTTTTGTAGATTCAGAAGAAACTACCTGGAACATGTGCCCAGACCATTTGCGTAAGGCCATTGTGGATAGAATGGCAAAAGGTAAAAAGCCAAAAGCAATTATTCCAGTGCATCTTTATGGTATGCCCGCTCAAATGGATAAGATTCTAGCCGTTGCTAACGAATTTAATATTCCTGTTATTGAAGATGCCGCCGAGGCCTTAGGTTCAAGCATACAACAAAAGCAATGCGGCACCTTTGGCGAAATTGGTATTCTATCATTTAATGGAAATAAAATTATTACCACTTCTGGGGGTGGTGCACTGATTTCTGCGAATGAAGCACATGCAACCAAGGCAAGATTTTTAGCCACACAGGCACGCGATAATGCACCACATTACCAACACAGTCATATTGGCTATAATTATCGTATGAGTAATGTTTGCGCAGGCATTGGAAGGGGCCAAATGGAGGTCTTATCATCAAGAATACAAAGGAGAAGAGAGAACTTTGATTTTTACGTAAAGGAATTATCAAATATAAACGGGATTAGCTTTTTATTTGAACCAAATGGCTATTTTTCGAATAGATGGTTAAGTTGTATTTTGGTTGACCCAAACCTTACAGGCGGCATTAGCAGAGAAGATATTAGAATTGCACTTGAAAAATTAAACATTGAGTGTAGACCATTATGGAAACCAATGCACCTTCAGCCAATATTTGAAAGTGCTCCATATTATGGAGAGAATGTGGCAGAGAAACTATTTGAGAATGGCCTGTGCTTGCCATCTGGCTCTAATTTAGAGTTGGAAGATTTAAACTTGGTGAAAAATGCAATCTTGAACTGTTTTAAATAAATAAGATATTTTTGAGTTATGATCCCGAAACCAATATGTTTCGGGATTTTTTATTTAAAATTGGACCTAAGTGAAAGCAAAAAAAATTAAAACGGTAGTGGTAGGTTATGGGCATATAGGAAAGCGACATGCCGATTTAATTCTAAAGAATAATCATTTTGAATTAGCAGGCATTGTTGAGCCTAAACCTATTGTGCCAGATTATCTTACACATTGGCCTCTCTTGGATGATTGTTTAAGGGAAACAAAAGATAATGAGGGAGAAAAAGTAGCCTGTATTTGCTTGCCTAATGGACTGCATGCAAAAGTGGCTAAGCAATTTTTGGAGCACGGATTTCATGTGGTAATTGAGAAACCCATGTGTATTAGTACAAGCGATGGCCTCGACTTAATTAAATGTTCCTTGGCCATGCAAAAGCAAATCTTTGTTGTAAAACAAAATAGGTATTCTCCTTCAGTAAAATGGATGAAGGAAATGATCGATTCTGAAAGAATGGGAAAGATTTTGTATGTTGGCATGAATTGCTTTTGGAACAGAGATAGCCGTTATTATCAAGTTGGCGATTGGCGAGGTACTTTAGACTTAGACGGTGGAACCCTTTTTACACAGTTTTCGCATTTTATTGATATTTTGTATTGGGTTTTTGGAGATGTTTATGACATACAAGGCCAATTTTCTAATCTAAATCATCAAGGGATAATAGAATTTGAAGATACAGGTTTGGTAAATTTTAAATTGGTATCTGGTGGTGTTGGGTCGATCAATTATTCTACCGCTGTGTTTGATAAAAATTTGGAAAGTAGCATGACTGTCATAGGAGAGAAGGGAAGTTTTAAGATTGGTGGACAGTATATGAATTCCATTGATTATTGTCACGTTAAGGATTATATATTACCTGATATTGAAACCAATGTTCCTGCTAATCAGTATGGCAATTATAGTGGGAGTGCGGCCAACCATCACTATGTATTTGAAAATATAGTGAATGTTTTAGCAGGAAAGGAATCTGTTTCGGCAAATGCCAACGAGGGATTAAAAGTGGTAGATATTATAGAAAGAATGTATAAGGGGAGAGATTTGAATCAACTTTAAGCATGGTAGATTTTTTCGTACATGAATCGGCTTATATAGATGAACCTTGCCAAATTGGACAAGGCGTTAAAATTTGGCATTTTTCACATGTGATGGCTCATTGTGTCATTGGTGATAATTGCAATATTGGGCAAAATGTAGTGATAAGTCCAGAGGTGGTGCTTGGCAGAAATGTAAAGGTGCAAAACAATGTTAGTATTTATACTGGTGTTGAATGTGAAGATGATGTGTTTCTTGGGCCATCAATGGTTTTTACCAATGTAATGAATCCTAGAAGTGCCATCGTAAGGAAGAACCAATACATGAAAACTTTGGTAAAAAAGGGCGCAAGTATTGGTGCAAATGCCACCATCGTATGTGGTGTTACCATCGGACGCTATGCTATGATAGGAGCTGGTGCAGTTGTTACAAAAGACATTAAAGATTATGCCTTAGTAGTTGGTAACCCTAGTAAACAAATTGGTTGGGTTTCGGAATATGGGCATACACTAACATTTGATAAAGACGGAATGGGTGTTTGCAAAGAGTCAGGTAAAATTTATTGTTTAAAAAATGCATCATTGCAGTTAATAGATTAAAAGTATGAGGAAATTAGTAGTGTTACTTAGGTTGTTTTTAAAATTTGGACTTGTTAAAGCACTTCAGATTTATTTTAAACTTTATCACTCAACCTCTATTAAGTTAACTTTAAATGGGTTACCACATCCTATTTTTTTAAGGAAAGGAAGTACAGATGTGGCAGTATTTGAGCAGATTTATTTGTATAATGAATATAATCTTCAATTTAATTTTGAACCTAAAGTGATTGTAGATGCGGGAGCTAATATTGGGTTGTTTGCTGTTAAAATGAAAGGAGAATTTCCTCAGGCCAAAGTTATTTGTATTGAACCTGATCCAGAGAATTTTGAGCAGCTAAAACGCAATGTTTCTAATTATAGTTATGTTTTTCTTGAAAATGCAGGATTATGGAGCCACGAAACAACCTTAAAAGTTTATGATAAACACGAGCAAGGCAAATGGGGGATAGTGGTAGAAGAAGACCTTGAGCATGGTAATATCAAAGCAATTTCAATTGCCTCCCTAATAAATAAATATAAGCTTGATAGAATTGATATTTTGAAAATAGATATTGAATCAAGTGAAAAGGAGTTGTTTAGTGAGAATTATCAAGAGATTTTTGCCCATTCAAAAATGATTATAGTAGAGCTCCATGATTTAATGAAACCTGGTTGTGCACAATCTTTTTTTACCGCATTACATCATTCTGTGAAGGATTATACCTATCTGTTAAGTGGAGAAAATACCATTATTATTAATAATGATATTGGGTAATTATTGATAAATATGTTATGCTACATGCCAAGATTTCATATCTAAAATCGGCTCATTTATCTCAAATTTATGAAGGATTTGATATGCTTCATAAGAAAGGAATAATCACCGCTGATTTTATTCCTGTTGGTGGAAATATTCATAAGCCTATTATTGAAGTAATCATCAACCAAAAGTATCGCGTGATGTATGATACTTTAGATGGATTAAATTGGACTAGTGGAGATTTAGAGGAAAATTTAAACTTTTTTAAATCTACCTATCAAGCAGATTATTATTATAAAAGAAGCTTTTTACCTTTACTTTCAGAATTAAGCGAATATATGAAGGTGTTGCCTTTGGGTCTAAACTTTGCACTTAAAGGAAATTATCCTTTACCATTGGATGAACAAATGAAAGAGGGTATAAAAAAAGTAAAATCGCTTTTGGGCTTTCCTACAATTGAATACCCACCCTTAGCTAAATTTGAATATTTGCCTTTCACCACCAAAGAGATTAAGATTTTATTTATAGTAAAGCTGTGGTCTCCAGACGAAACAAATATTGGTAAATATAAAGATGAAAGAAACAGGTTGAACCAAGATAGAATTAAACTATTACGTGCTTGCAAAACTGAATTTAATGATTCATTTATAGGAGGAATCATTGGAGATGAGTATTCTAAAAGAGTGGCACCTGATTTAGTACTGCCCACCAGTTTTACTCAAAAGGAATCTTTTTTGCACTTGGTAAAAGAAGCTAGTATTTGTATTGCAACAGAAGGGCTTCATGGCTCAACTGGTTGGAAGTTTGCCGAATTTGTTGCAAATGCAAAAGCAATTTTAACAGAGCCATTGAAGTTTGACCTGCCCGGAGATTTTAAAGAAGGAAAAAACTATCTAACTTATTCAAACGAAAGTGAATTGATTCAATGTATTTATAAGTTGTTAAGCAATGAGCAATTATTGAACCAAATGAAACTAGAAAATTACCAATATTACCATGCTTTTGTTAGGCCAGATATGCTAATATTAAACACCTTAAAGCCTTTTCTATGAAAATTCAGATGGTAGACTTGCAATCTCAATATTTAAAAATAAAGGAAGAGATTGACGCCGGTATTCAAGAGGTGATTATGTCATCTGTTTTCATTAAAGGAGAAAAAGTAGCTGCATTTGAATTTGCCTTGGGAAGCTATTTAAACTCAAAGTATGTGATTTCTTGTGCCAATGGTACAGATGCCATACAAATTGCCCTGATGGCATTGGATTTACAAAGAGGTGATGAAGTTATCATTCCAGCATTTACATACGTTGCCACGGCAGAGGTAATTGCTTTGCTAGGGTTAAAACCTGTGCTAGTAGATGTTAATCCACAAACCTTTAATATCGAAGCAGCTCAAATTCAAGCAAAAATTACCAATAGAACTAGAGTAATTATTCCGGTTCATTTATTTGGCCAGTCGTGTGATATGGAACCCATCATGCAACTGGCAACGCAGTATAATTTATTTGTGATTGAGGACAATGCTCAGGCGATTGGCGCTCAATATACCTTTACGAATGGGGATAGAAAGTTTACAGGTACAATAGGACATATAGGTACAACAAGCTTTTTCCCAAGTAAAAATTTAGGGTGTTTTGGGGATGGAGGTGCGATATTTACTCAGGATGAAATACTTGCTGAGAAAATCCGAATGATTTGTAATCATGGACAAAAAAAACAATATTATCATGATTTGGTAGGAGTAAATTCTAGGTTAGACGCTATTCAAGCCGCTGTGCTTTTAGTTAAACTTAAATATTTGAATAGTTTTACAGAGGCCAGGCAGAAAGCTGCCAAATATTATTCAATGAAATTAAATAGTGTTTCGGAGTGCGAATGCCCATTTGTTTTGGATAAATCAACTCATGTTTTTCATCAATTCACGCTTAAGTTACATGGTCGTTTTGGTTCAAACCGAGAAAACCTTAGAAGTTATCTGAAAGAAAACGGTATTCAAAGCATGGTTTATTATCCTTTGGCGATTCATCAACAAAAGGCGTATTTTAATCAGAAATTGAAATTTGCAAACTCAGAGATGTTGGCAAATACAGTGCTTTCTTTGCCAATGCACACCGAGTTAACCATTGAAAAGCAAGATTATATAATCGATTGTTTAAAAGGCTTTTGAAATAAAAATTTACTATTTTTTTCTAGCTAAAATAACATAACAGGAGGCATCATTATTTCTTCTTTGGTTATCCTCCATTTTATCAAAAAACTTAATGAGCTTTTCAAATATATAATAGGATACTTTTTTGAAATTTTTGTGTTTGTCTAATCTATTTTGACACCTTAATTCAATTAATTGGATGGCGGTGGCAATTGGTCCAAGTATACCTTCAAAGGATATTACTTCAAAACCTTGCTCTTCTACCACTCTTTTTAATCCTGCAGATGTCCATCTCCACAAATCTTTTGGATAAGGGTGGTATTCCCAAGTGCCATGAGTAGAGAGAATTAGAAAGCCATCTTTTTTTAGAACCCTATTACATTCTTTTAAATATAAAACAGGGTCATCCACATGCTCTAGTACTTGGGTAGATAAAACTAAGTCTGCAAATTCCTCTTTTACTGGGATGGTTCCCTCTTCTGTTAATATAAAATCTGCTATTTGATTGAAGGGCAAATCAGCACCCAAGTATTCGTACTTTTTAAAAATTTCGATGTAGGGCTTAGTATCACACCCATAATCTAATAGCTTTTTTCCTTGCTCTGATCCTTCAATTGAGTTGATTTGGTCGTAGTGTTTTCTAAATGTATTAGTTAGCTGGTTTAAAACATATGAGTATTTGTCATATGATTTGGGGAACATTCTTCTGTTGTTTTCGCTCATAAATTTTACCTCAGACTTTTAATTTTTCCAACTAAGGCGCTAATGTCATAACTAACACCTATATGTTGCGAGACAAACATATCTGGTAATAAGTTGGTGCTTCTTCTATAGCTATTTTTAATATTTGGGAAAGAGTTTTCTAAAGTTATTTGACGGTTATTTACTTTATCATATCCCAAATCCATATCAGGAGCAGACTCTAACCATTTCTTGTAGTTTCCGCCATAAGTAAATCCTTGTCCATAATCGTCAAGATAATCAGACATTGAAAACGAAGCTTTTACCTCATATCTAAATCTGAAGTTTTTATATAAATAAGCCAATTGGAATGATATATTAAAGTTCATAGTAAACTTTCCATAATCTCTTTTATTTGATAAGAAGTTCTGTCCTTCCATTCCTAATGGTCTTAACGGTACGAATACTGCAGTGTCTTTACTTTTACTATACACCACATTTCTAAAAGGATCATATTTCATAAAGCTGGCTCCAAATCCAAATCCTGGAACCAATTTTCCTTTGCTACTTGTTTCTAAGGAATGACTGTAGTTATGCTTTGGAGCAAAATAATAAATAGCTTCAAAATCTAAAATATTCATCTTGGTTAGGAAGTTTAAGGCCCAAGATTGTTGCATTTCTATATTACCATTTTGATTGATAAAGGTTGGTGCGCTCTGCCACACTTGCAACGGCGCTGTTGGGTCATGCATTCCTATGTTAGTTCTGTAATAAGATAATCGATAAGACCAACTAGGGTTTTTATTGTACTGTAAAAATCCACCACCACTCCATTCATACGTTCCTGGGATTCCAAATTTATGTTCAATATCGCCAACATAAAATGCCAATCCGCCCCATGCCCCAATTTCATAAGAAGGGAAAGTTTTTAAATCTTTTTTCAAGGTAATTGAGTCGGGTTTCTCATTGTCTGATGCTAGGCGTTTTTTGTATAAACTGTCCAAGTTTAGAATAGATAAAGAGGGTAGGTCTACTCTTAATCCATTATTCATTACCATGGTTTTGGCTATCCCATCCGAATAGGTGATGAACAATGAATCCATTTTAAATGCTTGAATAAAACTCATTGGATTTTCTAATGAGTCTAAAATTTGTGCAATAGCACAGCTTTTAGAGCCTAATGCAAGGATAGTTTGTGGGGTATGTTTGATATAATCAATATAACAAAAAGTCTCTGGCCATTGGCTTAAGGCTAATTGCTCTGCATTTAAAGATGGTAATCTGGGATCACTTAAAAAATCATACACCGGTCTTTCGCTACTAGAATTGTAAACTCCTTTTGCACTTATTTCTGCCCTGTCGCCACTCAATGACAATCCAATTGGAGTATTTCCTGCTTTGTTTTCGTGGAAGGCTAAGTTTCCTAGCTTCAAGTTATCTTGAACAAATGGCTGATTGATGTTTAAATGTAAAATACCCAAACTTGCATCATTTCCGGCGATTTGATTTTGTTGAAATAACAAATTGTTTAGTTCATATTGAATTCCCTTAATACCTGCATTCTCTATTAAAATACCTGCCTGATTATTGTAGAATTCACTGTTTGTAAGCTTAAATTGAATCTGGTCTAGTTTTAAATCTATTAATGGATTCGCTACAAAAATAACCGCTTCTTTATAAGATGAACCATGGATTTTAAGTCGATCAAGGCTTACCTTTTTCCTCGACCAAAAGGGTTCAAAACTAATTGGCCTAGCAATTCCCGCAAACTCAACATGTTTTAGATTAATACTTGCTTCTGGTGCATGACCATTGATGATAATACCAATGCCTGGATTTTCTTTAGAAAGAGATTTAAGTACAATTGGACTATTTTGATCTCCATCAAAGTTTAAACTTCCTTCTACCCAAATAATGGCACCTGGATTAAATATCACCGTGGTTCCCGCCTTTATGGTAAAGGTTTGATTGCGATTTATCTTCTTAACTTTATCTATCACCAAGGTGTCCTGTGCCATTATTCTATTGGTATAGAGGCATAGTAAAATTGATGCTATTGTAAAAATTCTTTTCATAACTAATTAATTTGAATTACCAGGGTTTGGTCGAGCTTCTTAGTTTCTTTTCCGATGCGAATCACCAAATCATATACTAAAATATAATTGAGGGTTTCGATTTCTTTTTCGTTTACTATAATGCGCGAACCGGTAATAGGGTTTACGGAGTTTTCTGAACCAATTTTTTTGACGTTGAAAGATAAGATTTGAAATACATCATCTTCTACAAAGGATGGGTGTCTGGCAATTAGATTGAGTTCCTTGAGTTGCTTCAATCTTAATCTACCTATACTATTTGAGGGTAATCCTTGAACCAATACTTTAGGGTCGGGTAGGGGTTTTACAAATACCGAATCATAGAACATGGCAGAACCATTGGATGATTTAATTTCTATCGCACACCACCCTTCACGGTTTGGACTAAAAGATAAAATTCCTTGTTCCGAATTTACTTTGGCATTTGGGTCTGCATTTGCCTTCACCACCATGCCAGTTTCTTTAAAATTAAGCGTTTGAGTGTAGTTCACTCCTTTATAGCAAATCCGCAATGGCAAAGATTGTCTTTTAGGAAATCCTGCAGGTTGTACATTGATTTCCATGGTTTCTGATTTTCTTTTTCCTTTTACATCAATTAGATAGGTGCCTGCGTATTTGGGAGTGAATATTAATCCGTTTTCTAATCTCACAAAATCTTCGGAGTTGGTTTGGTCTCGGCTAACAGTAATTTGATCTAATACATCTCCTTTGATTGTTAGGGTGGCCGAATCACCAACCCGCATGCTAGAGTATTTGGTCATTAGGCTCAAGGCGGGCTCCGATTTGGAGTCTTCTGGCATTCTCCCTTTTTGAGATAATAGCAATGTTCTAATCCTTAATTCTTCCACTAAACTCAATGCCAATTCGGTAGGTACATGTTTAAATTTATTTTTTACCCATAAATCCTCATTCCCTTCTTGTAAACCTATTCTTAGGTCATACATAAATAACTTATCAAATAACTTTTTAGTGGCATTGGTTGGAGGAAACTGGTAAGCCCATTTTTTTAATTTGAGTAATTCTTTAAATAGCAATTTCCCATTTCCTTGCTTGATAAAGAAATTATCTGTTGCCACATAAGCTTTTAATTCTTGTTTTTTAGAGTTTGCCTGGTTTAAACCCAATTGGTCTTTAAACTCATTGCTAATTTGAATAATAGCGATATTAATTTTTGATAGAGTAGGTTCTTCAACGCTACCTTTGGCCTTATTTAAATAGGTGTGAATGGGTTGTGTAACCACCAACCATGAGGTTGGAATTTGCATCACAGCAAGCACAAAAAATATGAGGTACATCATACTGATGAGCTTAAATCGCAAATTCTTGCTATGTGTTATCCTTTCAAATTGAGCCATTATTTATTGATAAAAATTGGAGTTCCCATCATGGTACTAATGCCATTTTTATTGATTAATCTGATGTTGTGAAACAATATGGTTGAGCCCTTAGGCGCAGATTTTTCGAGTGACCTAAGTTCATTTCTCAAAAATCTTGTATTACTATTTAGTTCAACTTTTTTTCCATTTGGGTAGCAAACTGTCATTCTGAAATTTAAAACTTGCCAATTTGGGTTCATACTTTCTAGACAGTGCGCTGTTTTAAGTTCGGTTTCTCTTCCTGCAATATCCTTTGGTGCTACTCTTGGAGGATTACCTTTTAATGCAAATACCGATTTCTTATCTAGTAAAATATTTCCTGCCATCATATCAATTTCAAAGCGGCCCTCAAAATCTGGAGTAATAGTTAAGATATTTCCGTTACGTTGAATATTAGCGCCTCTTGAAACAAAGGTTAAATTTTTGATTTTATCCAATCCATTTAGATCTAATGTTAGCGTTAATGGTTCGCTAAGGTAGGCAGCAATTTCTTGTTCGGTTTCTAAAAACCTTAAAGAAGGTTTTACTACCGAAAGCACATGTGTAATTCCTTCTTCATCAACTGCTGCTTTTAATTCAAAGTCGCCAGGTAAAGTGGGATTCCAATTCACTAAAAAATGTCTGCCTTGAACCGTAGGTCTAATTCTTTCATCGTTAATGGTTATAATAGGTTCTATTGAATCCCTGGAGAAGAAATCAAATACTACTTCTTCACCTACATAATACGTACTTTTAAATCCTTGCAACAAAGCAGAATCAGAGGCTGCCGAAACATTTACTAATTTGGCATTGAACACTTCCTTTTTAAAATATTGAAGCGTTTGGGTAAGTACTACCATTTTTAAGTGAGCAATGATAGCTCCAATAGTGCCGTTGGGAGCCTCTTTCAAAAATTTATTAGGGTATTTAACAAAACCTATTCTTTTCTCATAAGTGACACCTAAATCAGTCTCTAATTTGGGGCGATATCCTTCTGGAAATGCCATGATAAAGTTGTTCAGTTTTTCGTGAATGGCGTTGCCAATTTTATCTCTACTGATATACTGTTTAGCGTATTTTTGCTCTTTTTGCCAAGATAGTTTTTCCTCTTTATTCTTACTAAAATCTAAATAATGCGACTCTAAACTATCTAAGAAATTAAGGGTTTCAATACTTTTTGTTTTTATGTTTAAATCTTGTGATTGTATTGGCAGTACAGCTTGTAATCGCTCTCTTAACTGATTATTAAGCGTGGTTTGAGTTTGTGACAATGGCTGAAAATGCACCACAAATTCTCCAGGTGACGACTGGAAAAAGAAAATAAAAAATATTAAATACAAGAAGGTTAGCCTCTTGAAATTTAATGCTTTTGATTTGGAAATGGTAACGGTTCTAGCCATATCCTTATTTGCTTCCAGCTAAGAAATCTCTGTACTTAGAATTAATTTTTTCCATGTGCTCATTATACTCGCCAAGTTGTTTATTAAAGCCTTGCATTTTATCATGCATTTCTCTGCTTGTTGTGGCGTTTTGAGCCATTTCTTCCTTAATATTTCCTATGGCTTTGTTTAATCCGCTAATTTGTTCTGCCAAGGCATTAAGGGTTGATCCAAACTGATTCATGGCATTATTATAATGCGCGATATCTGCTTTTTCCTCACCTTCCTTAGATAATTGAGGAAATACTCTTTCCCATTCGTATTCTGTGTCTTCGTGCGTTCTTTCGAATGCCGATACCAAAAATACCAATACCTCTATCGATAGACCTGCAATAAAAAGTTCGTTGGCAAAATCCCAATCAACAAACTTAAACATGGAGCCTACCAATACCACTGCGGCACCAAAGCCGTAAAAGAAGGTTACTAAACTTAATTTTCCTTTAGATTTATTTGCCATTTGATTATTGATTACGCTTGATGATAAATTCGTTAAAGTCTTCCCAAGTAGATTTATACTTTTCAAGGGATTTTTGTGTACTATATCTAATTCCTAAAAATACAGCCAATGATGCTGCAATTAATAAGATTAGATAAATAATGAGTTGTTGATTCCATTGCTTTTCTAAGGTAGCTTTTACACCTTCCATTGTTTTGTTTTGCTCCTCAAATTTCTTTTGAAAGCCGTCCAAAGCTAGGTTCATGGCGCGTTCGTTTTGGGCTTGAACTTCAAAATTACGATTCACGTCTGCCTTTGTTTCTGCACTCACCTTATTTAAGGTATCTATAGAAAGTACTAATTGCTGTGACATAGCAGAAAACTGATCTTCCAAATCACTGATCTTTCTGTTTGCTTCTGTAAGTGCAGATTTTGTGCGCTTTAACTCGCGCTTTAATGTTTGAATTTCCTGATTTAATGGATTGTCAACAGGAGTTTGAGACATCCCTAAAACCGGAATTAACACACAAATCAATAGTATAAGTTTTTTCATATCGTAAATTCAATCAATCCAATTTAGTTGCTCTATTTACTTTCGCCACCATAACATGGCACTTTAGGAATGTAAATCAAGTTTTAAATTAAATCAATTTAGACACATTTTTTACGCAATATAGAAAAATCAGGAAAAAATATTTCAGAACCTATTTAAAGTTAATGAATTAAAAATTCTATGGCAGTCATATTAATTCTTCCTGTTGGTTAGTTGATCTCCCTTTTTTTTGTAGTTTTGAATCCATGATCCAGTTTTTTAAGTCGAATTACCAAAACCTTCAAGAATTTGATGCGCCTGAAAAAGACAGCTGGATAAATGTTGTGAGCCCCACTGCACCAGAATTAGATTATCTATCTAAAAAATTATTGCTCCCACCAGAGATTTTCACAGACCCTTTAGACCCCGATGAAAGCCCGAGGGTAGAAAACCTAAAAAATGCCTTGTTAATTATTCTTAGAATTCCCTGCGAAAACGACCAAGAGGCGGATTTGCCCTTTTCTACCATTCCTTTAGGTATTGTTTTAAAGCGCGATTTAATTTTAACCATTTGTAGTAGGCCAAATGAATTGATTAGAACTTTTGCAGAAAATAAGGTAAAAGGTTTCTTTACTTTTTTGCGAGAAAGATTTGTGATCCAATTGTTTTTAAGGTCTTCCCTGATGTATACAAAGTACCTTAAGCGTATCAATAACAAAATAGATGATATAGAGAAAATGCTTCACCGCAGTACTAGAAATATTGAATTACTAGAGTTGTTGAAGCTAGAAAAAACCCTTGTCTTCTTTAACACTTCCTTAAATAGCAACGAGTTAATGATGGGTAGATTAAAGCGAATAAACTTAAATCAACAAACCCTTGATGATGAGAACGAACTCATTGAAGACCTAACTGTAGAAACGCGACAAGCCAAAGAAATGGCAAAAATTTATACCAACATTTTAGGTAATATGATGGGGGCTCATTCTAGTATCATTTCAAATAATCTCAATATCACCATTCGCTACCTTACCTCTGTTACAATCATATTGTCTCTTCCCATTTTGGTGGCAAGTATTTATGGTATGAATGTGCCTCTGCCTTTTCAAGATAATCCTCATGCCTTTTGGTTTGTGTCTCTTATAGCAGTTGTTTTAAGTATGTTGGGCGTTTTTTTCTTCAGAAAAAAGAATTTGTTTTAACGAGTTGGAATCTTGATTTCGCCTGCCTCTATGGCTTCATCTAACATTACCCAAAATAGCGTTAAAGGATAGCCAGAATATAATAGCATTACATTTTGCTCTTTTTTAACTGAAGGGTTTTTGGGATCAGGCACTTCAAAAGTATGAAAGGCTGCTATTTTATATTTTTTTCCCGCATGCAAACAAGGCAGGCGATGTGCGTCAATGTTTTTGTCGCTAAAAAAGGCTTCTAATAAACCTTCGCCTGTTTCTTTATTGATCTTAGTAGTATCCAAGGGTAGGGTTCTAGCGTATTCGTCAATAAATTCAAAGGTTTCTGCCCCTTTTTTGCAATCTCCAATGATGATTACCTTGCCCACCTCTAACTGCACAGCTTGTGCTTTCAAATGGGTTTGGGTCAAACCGAAAAAAAACAAAAAGATTGCAAAGATTTTAAGGAGTTTTTTCATGACTTATATTTAGGATACAAAGGCGCTTTTTCCCCATTCCTCTATTTCTTGCTCAGACCAAAGTTCGGGAAAGAAAATGCGCTTTTGAAATCTAGGTGGCAGGTATTTTTGCCAATTGGTACCTCCAGTGGCAGCAATATCAGCAGGCTGCTTTTGCAAGTATTTAACGGCAGATTTGTAGTGCATTAATGGCCAATTTACATTTACATTTTGATCCAATTCTCTTAGCGCCTCAATTAATTCAGGGTGTTGTTTTTCTGTTTGATCCAAACTTTCATAGAGCACACTTAAATTTTTGGACTGGTACTCATTGGCTAAACGTTCTAATTCATCGTTATATTTTTGCTCGAACTGCGAAAGGGTTAATGTTTTTTTGCCTGTTCCAATTTCGGTGGCACCCGCTCTCCAATAGATATGAGGGAACATTTCTTTAATAGAGCTTTCTTTGGTAAAGTTTGGGCGTTTATCCTTATCTAAAAGGTTATAAAAATGGGTGGCACAAATTTCTATTTTGCGATATTGTGCACTTTGAAAACCGCTGGCAGGTAACAAACTCATTCTAAACTTTAAGAATTGTTCCTTTTCCATGCCATTTACCATGATCTCAAAAGAGTGACTTAGATTTTTAAAATAGGCGTTTATCCTTGATACCCTTGCAGCGAAGAAATTGGCCGTTAAATTTCCCTTTTTATCTGACAACTGCTTTAGTTCATGGAGGCTAAGCTTAAAGTACAACTCAGTAATTTGATGGTACATGATGAAAATTTCTTCATCAGGAATATTGGTCTTTGGTTTTTGAAGACTCAATAAGGTATCTACCATGATATAATCCCAATAACTAGTGTATTCTTGATACACCAAACCTTCTAAATAGGCCTTAAAATCTTGTGCATTTACCTCATATTTTGCCTTAAGTTTATCTATGAGGTCTATTACGTCTTGGTCTATATGGTTTGATTGCATAGGGAATGATTAAAATGGGCTCACAAAATCTTTTAACATAGGCAACACTTCATCTTTTTCAGACACAATAGGTGTTTGAGATTGCCAGCTTATTTCCAAGGCGGGGTCGTTCCAATACAATCCTCCCTCACTTTGTTTATTGTAGACGTTGGTGCATTTGTAAAGAAATATGGTTTTATCTTCTAAGGTTTCAAAACCATGCGCAAATCCGGGTGGAATCCAAAACATGAGGTTGTTTTGGGCAGACAATTCAATGGCAAAGCTTTTTCCGTAGGTAGGAGAATTTTTTCTAATATCTACCACCACGTCTATTACAGCACCTTGTACTACTCTCACAAGTTTTCCTTGCTCAAAAGGTGGGGCCTGAAAGTGCAAACCTCGGGTAGCACCTTTATGAGACATGCTTTGATTATCTTGCACAAATACCGCATCGATGCCAGCCGCTTTAAACATCTCTGCATTGTAACTTTCGTAAAAATACCCTCTGGGGTCGTTAAAAACTTTGGGTTCAATAATCATTGGACCCTCCATAAATATTGCTGTTGTTTTCAAAGTTTGATATTTGCAACAATTATAATCATTCGAGATTTAATTTAATTCGTCTATCTTATAAATTGTTAGTTTGTCGTTACAAATCAAAGTGTATTTTTGCAGCATGGAGAACGAAAAAAAATTAAAGAAATATAGGGTAATCATTATTGCTCAGTCGGTTTTAAATATAATTTTAATCTTGCTTTTAGGTTTCTTCACATTTACCTATTTTAAAACAGATAAAAGTCTTTCAGAAAAAAAGGTAGAATTGTTTCAATCTGATTCAACTAGGGCAGCCTTAGAGGTTGAGCTAATGGAAACCGACTCTATGCTAACCCTTTACAAAGGAAAAAACACTGAATTAGACCAGTTTCTTAGAGAGAAAAATGATTCGTTGCAGCAGTTTGCAGAACGTATAGAAAAGTTATTGAGAAAAGGAAATTTAACCCGTGAGGAGTTAGATAAAGCCAATGATGAATTAGATTTATTGCGTTATTATAAGAAGAAATACATCGGTCAAATAGATTCTTTAAATTCGGTGATTGCTAGCCTTGGGGAGGAAAATACCAATCTAAAAACGGATATCCAGAAGCAAAAAAGAAAAAATGAGAACCTCAACATGGATGTGGCTAGGTTAAGCAACAAAGTGGTGGCAGGCTCAAGGTTAACTACTCAAAACGTGTATGTTACTGGTGTTAAGCAAAGAACCAATGGTAAAGAAAAGGAAACCATTAGAGTAAGTCAGTTAAGCCAATTAAAAATTAGTTTTACACTCAACGAAAACTTTGTTACTGATAAAGGTCCCAAAGACATTTACCTTAAAATTGTTGGACCAGATGGCTCTACTGTTTACAACCAAATTGCTGGTTCTGGTACATTTAAGTTTCAAAATGAAGAGTCTCTTTACAGCACTAAAAAGACAATTGATTTTAACAATGAGTCCCAGAATGTAAGTATTTACTGGGAAAAGGGTTCTGAGTTTGCCAAAGGCGTTTATAAAGCTGAGTTGTTTTGTGAAGGATTTAAAATTGGTCATACAGAATTTGAATTAAAATAAGCAAATCATATATTCGCTGCCGCAAATCGTTTAAGTTTCGGTTTGAACACAAAGCACATTTAACATGAAAAAGATTGCCGTATTATTAGCACTTGGATTTACTTTAAGTCTTTCAGCCTGTCATTATGGAGCAGAAGAAGCCAAACAAACTCTTGAAACCAATCAAGAATATAAAGGCGATAAGAGCGAATATTCTGTAAATAGGGCCAATGTTGCTGTACCAGAAGAAAGCACCCCAAGTGCAGATACTGCTAAAGTTGCAGCTCCAGATACTGCCACAACTGCTAAATAATTTCTCATGCACGAGTCGCCCTCTTTAGATCACCTGTCTAAAGACGAGAAATATAGTTTACTTTTCCCTCAAATAGTTGGGCTTTTGTCTGGCGAAACAGATGCTATTGCCAATCAGGCAAACTTTATCGCTGCGCTTAAAGATGCCTTTCATTGGTGGTGGATTGGATTTTACTTTGTTAAACAAAACGAATTGGTACTAGGGCCTTTCCAAGGCCCTGTGGCTTGCACCAGAATTGGTTACGGAAAAGGAGTTTGTGGCACGGCGTGGGCGCAACAAAAAACCATTATCGTGCCCGATGTCCATCAATTTCCAGGTCATATCGCTTGTTCGGCGGCCTCCTTGTCAGAAATTGTTGTTCCCATTTTTAATCAGCAAAAAGAATGTGTTGGGGTTTTAGATGTAGACAGCGAACATTTTGGAACTTTTGATGAAACTGACCAAAGGAATTTAGAACAACTGCTGACTTTACTTTTTTAGTCACCTCGAATTTGCCTTCTTGTGCTGAGTCGTTATTAATTATTGACATATTTTCTTATTTTTCCTGAAAATTCGGGTATGAATCAAGATCGTCGTGTAATTTTATTAATTGTAGTGGCTGCATTGGGTTATTTTGTAGATATCTATGACCTGATTGTATTTAATGTGGTGAAAAATGAGAGTTTGCAACACCTCGGATTTTTTGGCGACGAATTAAAGAAATACGAAATATACCTATTTAATCTTCAAATGACTGGAATGCTTTTGGGAGGTTTGTTATGGGGGGTAATGGGCGATAAAAAGGGACGTGTCTCTGTATTATTTGGGTCTATTTTTTTATATTCTATCGCCAATATAGCCAATGCTTTTGTTGTAAATATAGATCAATATGCTTTGGTGCGTTTTATTGCAGGGATTGGTTTGGCGGGTGAATTAGGCGCCGGAATTACTTTGGTTGCAGAAAACATGCCTAAAGAAAAGCGTGGTTATGGCACCATGGTAATAGTAACCTTTGGAGCCTTAGGCGCGGTAGTAGCTGGTTTAGTGGGTAAGAGCTTTGGATGGCAAACTACCTATATTGTAGGTGGTGGCTTGGGCCTCTTATTATTGCTGCTAAGAGCTGGTGCCTATGAAAGTGGTATGTACCAAAATCTGCTTCAAAATTCTCATATCAAAAGAGGCAATTTATTATCCTTATTTAAAAAGAGTTCCTTGTTTTTAAAATACTTGGCTTGCATTCTCATCGGATTGCCCATTTGGTATGCCATTGGTGTTTTGGTTAATTTATCGCCAAGATTTGCAGAAGCCAATGGATTAAAAGAGGGTATAAATGTAGCAGATAGTGTCATGTTTGCCTACCTAGGCTTATCAGTAGGTGATTTAGCAAGTGGTTTGCTAAGTCAGTTTATGAAAAGCAGAAAAAAGGTAGTTTTTATCTATTTGGGTTTGTCTTTTATTTTGATGTTGGTTTATTTATTTAACCAATCGGTAAGTGTGAGCTATTATAAATGGATGTGCTTTGGGCTAGGTTTTGCTACAGGATACTGGGCCTTGTTTGTTACCATTGCTAGCGAGCAGTTTGGTACCAATATTCGTTCAACCGTAACCAACACAGTACCAAATTTTGTAAGAGGAGCGGTGGTGCCAATAACTTTGAGTTTTGCCGCCTTAAGTAAAACATCTGGAGTGGTTTTAGCTGCGCTTTGGGTTGGTATAGTATGTTTGGTATTAGCTTTTGCAGCTACACTTTATATAAAGGATTCTTTTAGTAAAGACTTAAATTATTTCGAAATCGACTAATCAACAGAAGAAATTAATACATGAGAAGTATATTTTTATTCAGCTTTTTGTTATTTGCTTATTTAGGTAAATCACAAATAACAAGGGAAGAAATGCCAAGTAATCCCGAGTTTAAAAGGTTTGTTTTTCAAGCCAATCAACAAATTGTTTTAAAGCCATACGACAGTTTGTATTTTGATATCGATTTTAGCGCTGGCGAAAATTGGGTGTTTAAGTTTGATTATAAAGCTAAAGATGTGGTGGCTATTGCCGATGATGAGTTTTCTGAAATGGTGATTTTTCAAATGAAACCAATAAGAGGGAATTCATTTAAATTAAGCGAAGAAGATTTTGAAAAAGCTAAAGTAATTTATAATCGCAGTTGCTTTTGTAAAGATAGCGGACCGCGGTTAATAGAAAGTGGCACCATCAGCGGAAGACGTGTTGGGAAAAACAAATGGCTTATCACCTTTGAGTTACAAATTAACCCAAGACCGGGCGTAAAAGCCGAAGTCTTTACTAAAAAGTTTAAAGGATATTTTAACCCTGGAGCTTTAGTGTATTAGTATGGCTTTTAGTATTAGACCTGCTAGAATAGATGACGTTCCTCAAATTCTTTACTTTATTCATGCCATTGCCCAATTTGAGGAGTTGAGTCATGAAGTGCAAGCAACAGAAGCAAACCTTAGCGAGCATTTATTTGGAGAGCATTCGGTAGCGAGCTGTTTATTGGCTTTCGAGGAACAACAATGTGTGGGTTTTGCATTGTATTTTAAAAACTTCTCCACCTTTGTTTGCAAGCCAGGAATTTACTTAGAGGATTTATTTGTAGAACCCAATCATAGAGGAAAAGGTTATGGCAAGGCATTGTTGATGGCATTAGTAGATTTAGCCAAAGAGAATAATTATGGAAGGGTAGAGTGGAGTGTCTTAAATTGGAATACCTCCGCGATTGAATTTTATGAGAGCATTGGAGCAAAGCCCATGAGTGGTTGGACAACTTATAGATTGAGTTTGTAATGAATAAAAAGGAACGATACCAATCGGTTATTCAATATTTTTTAGAAAATACACCTCATGCAGAAACCGAACTGCATTACAATAATCCATTTGAATTGTTGGTTGCGGTAATTTTAAGTGCTCAATGCACAGATAAGCGAGTGAATTTGGTTACTCCCGAGTTATTTAGGGATTTTCCTACCCCGCAAAAAATGGCGCAAACAGATTTTGACACCCTTTTTCCATATATCAGAAGCATTTCTTACCCCAACAACAAAACAAAGCATTTAATAGGAATGGCTAATATGTTGGTAAATGATTTTGGTGGCAAAGTGCCTGAAACCGTTGAATCATTGGTAAAGCTGCCAGGAGTAGGTAGAAAAACCGCAAATGTAATTGCCAGTGTAGTTTATAATCAGCCTGCGATGGCTGTAGATACACATGTTTTTAGGGTGAGTGCAAGATTAGGATTAACCACCAACGCCAAAACACCTGCACAGGCCGAAGCACAACTTATTAAGTTTATTCCAAAAGAATATGTTGCCACTGCGCACCATTGGCTCATTTTGCATGGACGTTACACTTGTTTAGCAAGAAGTCCAAAATGCCAAGCGTGTGCCCTCACTGCTTTTTGTAAATATTATCAAAAGTTACCTGCGGGTACAGCTGTTTAAATTGGGCTATGTCATGCGCTAGTTTTAAAGTGAAATCTTGATGCTGTTTAGTGTGTGGATGCAAAGTTTGATGTTGTGCACGTAACTGAATGGCATCATATCTTTGGAGGTATTGCAAACTTTCTTGGTTGAAGGCAAATTGCTTGAATTTACGCCAGATGTATTCGATAGCCAAGGCATTGGGATGGGCAAAATCTTGCTCATAAAATCGATAATCTCTTAGTTCATCCTGCATGATTTCGAAGGCCGGAAAATAATGGATGTCTGGAATGTGTTTTTGTAATTGGTAAAGCGCCATCTGTAAAGCACTTTTTCCTAGGTTGTTTTCGTGTGCACCCCATCTTAAATACTTTACTGGGCTAATGGTAATCACCATATTTAAGTTGGGATTGATCTGTTTTATTTGTTCCAAGGTTTGGGCTGCTAATGCACTTATTTCTTCGGGTTGAACCAAACGTTTATGAAACAAATGCGAGGCTTGTTTATGGCAATTGGCCACAGCTTGGTTATTTTCATTGAGTTCAAATACCCATGCATTTCCCCAGGTGATAAAGAGAAAATCTGAGTTTGAAATGGCATCATACAGTTTTTGTTGAACTGTTTTAATATGATGGATTAAACTTTCTTTTGAATCTCCATAAACACTGCTATGGTAATCATAAGATAACCACAAGTCGTCTTGTTGTACAAAAGATTTTTCAATGGGTTGACCCGAGCCTAAAGCCTGCTGAATTTGCTTGAATATAAGTAGAGGATTAAATACTATTCCACCAGGATTTACTAAGGATGCAATCTCGTAGCTTTGGCATTTATTCCCCATATTTTCTGCAAAGCAAGAGCCCAGCCATAACAACTTAGATTGTATTTGAAGTTTGGTTTTTAGAGGAGAAACGGGTGCCTGATAAAAAAAGTCCATGGGCAAACCTAAATATTATCCCTTACAATCATGCAGTTAACATTAAATTCATAAATAAAATCCTAAAAGCAAGAAAAAATTTGGAATTTCTTAAAATCAACTTAATTTTGTCTTAGGTTTCTGCAATTAATTTTGCAGTAGGTTTTCATGGCTATGCCCCGTTAACGAAAGTTAGCGGGGTTTTTTTGTGCTTCAAAAGTGGAATCTATATCTTGTTTTGGTTCAAAACGGGAATAATTGATTTATTTAATTAATTGAATGTCAAAATTTTAAATATTGGTAGCAAGTTTGTTTCGTGTGTAACAACAACACAAACTACCAAAAATGAAAAAATTAATTTTAATGTTATCTGCGCTGTCGGTGATCACAATTTCTTGTAAAAAGGAAATGATGACAGAGCAAACAGAAACCAATCCTGTATTTGACGGGAAATTGGTAAACGTTTCTAAAATGACTGATATTAAGGTTCCTGCTGGGTTTAAGTGGGAGACTGCAAAGGATGTTCAAATTAAAGTAACCACAACCGATCTAAGATTTGAAAAAGTATTACACAAGCTAGAAGTGTATAGCAATAATCCTGCTGAGGGCGGTATATTGTTAGCAGAAGGAACCATTGGCGTTTCCACTGCATTTGAGGCATTGGTGAGCGTTCCTTCATTTGTTCAATCTTTATACTTAGTGAAGATTGCACCAGACCAAAGCAGAAATGAAGAGCGCGTGTCTTTGAAAGGCAATTCCTTGCAAGTGAATATGTCGGTTCAAACCGAAAACAAGAAAGTACTGGGAAAAACTAGCGGACCAGATTGTAGCACAGGTTGTACCCAAACTGTTACTTCTAATAATTCTAATATTAATGTAAATTCTGGAAATGTAGTTTGCGTAACTGGAAATAACATAACCATTGGATTTAATAACAATGGGGGTACTATTAGAATTTGTGGCACCAATGTGAATGTACAAAATGCTAATTTAAGCAATGGTGCAAATTTAATCATCACTAGCACTGGATCTGCCACTTTTGGAAACTTAAATTTAAACGGTTCAACTTCTTCATTTACCAACTATGGCACTGCTACTGTTGACGGCTCATTTTCGAGTGGAGGTTCGGTAGTAAATCATGGAACTTTAAATGTAGATGATGATTTTAACTTTAATTCTGGTTCTTCCTTCTCAAATAACGGTCCAACTAGTGTAGGAAAAAGCATGAACATTAACTCAACTGTGCTAGCTACCAACAATGATTATATTGTTACCGATGAGGATTTAAAAGTAAATGGAGGCGGAACCTTGGTTAACAATTGTAGAATTTGGGTGAAGAAAGAAATGCATAATAATAGCCAAATTAAGAACTATGCTCTTATCAGAGTGAGTAAAAAAACAGTTTCGAATGGTGGCAGCGAGTTAGGTTTATATAATGGTGCCATGTTGCAAACAGAAGATTTAACAGTAAACGGGTTAATTAAAGGATATACCAATACCTCTTTGGTAAAAGTTTTAGATGAAACCAAAATTTATGGCTCTGGCGTAATTTCACATGCATTACAACTTTGCGATGCAGATGGAATTGAAGAAAATTATGGTACTATCAATAACGGCGCATTAGTGGCTTGCGGATTGTATATTCCTGTAACTAGTTGCAATAACATTGGAAATGGAATTCCTCCAATTACAGATACAGACAATGATGGAGTAGCTGATAGTAATGATGATTATCCAAATGATGCCACCAAAGCTTATAATAATACCTATGGAACTGCCACGGTTGCATTTGAAGATTTATGGCCATCTAGAGGAGATTATGATTTAAATGATGTGGTAGTAAATTATAGTTATAATGTAATCACTAACGCAGCTAATAACGTTGTTAGGGTTGAAGCTACTTATACTTTAAGAGCAACTGGTGGAGCATTTAACAATGGTTTTGGTATCCAATTTCCTGTTAATAGAAATTTAGTAAGTTCGGTTGTTGGTGCAAGTTTAGAGGCAGATCAAAGCAAAGCGGTATTAATTATCTTTAACAATATGCGTGCTGAGATGAATCAGTGGAACACTTTCGCTGGGCAAAGTGGACAGGTAGTTAATTATAATGTTTCATTTAATGTAGGTGGAACAGTGAGTTTAGCAAGTTTTGGTTTAGGTTCATACAATCCATTTATTTGGAATGGATCTGCAGGTTTTGGTAGAGGATATGAAGTTCATTTGCCAGGTAAATTACCAACTGATAAAGCTACAGCAGCTATTTTTGGTACATATTCTGATAATACCAATATCAATGCAGGTACTACTTATGTAAGTAAAGATGGTGGTTATCCTTGGGCTATTAATATCCCTGTTTCTTTTGATTATCCAGTAGAAAAGGCTGATATCAATACAGCATATAAGAAGTTTGCTACTTGGGTTAGTAGTGGTGGTTCTCAATTTGCAGATTGGTATTCGAACTCAGAAGGGTATAGGAATACAGAAAATATTTACGAATAATTTGGTAGGTTATTTGTAAAATTTAGATGGTTGTGTTTTTTTTTGGCCACCTATCCTCTGTGGATGGGTGGCCATTTTGTTTATTTAATTTGTTGAATTTTATGTTGAGTGTTTTTATTAAGCCTTTTTTTATCCAATAAGTCGGATTTTACTTGTTGGTTTACAGGGCATAGCGTTTTTATTTTCATAAGTCAATGATTAAAATTGTTATTATAAAATTATTAATTCAACAATTAAACCTTGCTTTACTTATGAAGAACTTCAAAACAGTCATTGTAGATGACAACCCTTTTGATCTAGTCTCCATTCAGGATGAATTATTAAGAACTGGCACTGGAGAAGTAGTTGGTGTATTTTTAAATGGTGCTGATTTTTTGCAGGCCCTTCAGGAACGAGACTTAGTATTTGATTTATTGGTATTAGATTACCGCATGCCTATTTTAGGAGGTCTTGATACCTTAAAGGTATTAAGCACCATGAAACTTAATTTCAAAGTATTAATGGTGTCACATGGTTTTTATAGGAATTTGTATGGAGAGATGCAAAGTTTGGGGTTTAGGAACTATTGCAGAAAGGACGCTAAGAGCTATCTAAGTGCCATTCCAAAAGTAATGAATGGTGTAAGTGTGCACAAAAGTGTAGATGATTTTAAGAGTTGGGAGAGGAAATCGGAAAGCCTGGGTTTAAAGGCCAAGGATGAAATTAGATGGAGAAAGGATTTAAGTCCAACCGAAATTAAAATTATCCGTTTTATTTCCAAAGGATATAATTCAAAAGAGATAGCAAGCATATTGGGTTACGAAACTTCAAGCATTGAGAAGTATCGAGGACTTATAGTAAAATCACTAGAATTAAGAAGTTCAAGCCAATTGGTGTCCTGGGCATTTGCCAATGGTTTGGTAAACTCTTCTTTTGTATTTGATGATTTGCCAAAGGAATTTGTTTTCTGGCAAGAAAACAGATAATATGTTTAATGGAGTAGGAAGGAGAAGTTTTCTCCTTCTTATTTTCTTTTCATTAAGAAAGGTTGAAGCACCTGATTAAAATTATTCTCCACCGTAATTTCATAATAATCGATTTTATTCTGAAGGCATTTTGTTTTTAGTTGTGCTTGCCAATTAGATAAACTTTCTATGTAGGAAGATTTAATGGCGTTGGGATGTAATTTTATTTCTTCGCCAGTTTCGCTATCAACCAGAATCAAAGGTTGGTTTGGTAGTTTAAAATCAACTTCCATATTTTTATCATGCACATCAAATAGAATTACTTCATGCTTATTGTATTTAAGGTGTTGCATGGCTTCAAACAATGCTTCATTGGAGTTTTGAAGCATATCAGAAAATATTATCACAAAGCTTCTTTTATGCAGCGTTTCTGCTAAAGTGTGCAAAGCAGTGCTAATGTTGCTCTTTTGTTGTTGGGGCGTTTGGTTCAAGCATAACTCAAGTTTAGAGAACAACAGTCTTTGGTGAGAGCTATTGAGTTTGGCTGCCGAATGAAACCAAATATTCTCATTAAAAAGGGTAAGGCCAGAGGCATCTCTTTGCCCTTTCATTAATCTAATTAAAGAGGCTGCAGCAATGACACTAAACCTTAATTTATTAAATCCATTGACAGGGAAATACATCGAGGAAGAAGTATCTATCACTATTTGGCAACGCATATTGGTTTCTTCTTCAAAGCGCTTTACAAATAGTTTGTCGGTTCTTCCAAATAGTTTCCAATCTATATTCCGTGTGCTTTCACCAGTATTATATTGCCTGTGTTCTGCAAATTCAACTGAGAAGCCATGGTATGGACTTTTATGCAATCCTGTTAAAAAGCCTTCTACTACTTGTTTAGAAAGCAATTCTAGATTGTTTATTTGTAGTAAATCTTTTTCGGTAAGGGTATATGGCATAAATAAAAACAGTCGAGGCTTTTGTTATAGCCTCGACTGTTGCAAAATAATAATATTATTAATCTTAAGCTAATTGTGCATTAAGCTTATTGGCTAATACATGCTTTGGAACAGCACCTACTTGCTTATCTACCACTTTTCCGTCTTTAAAGAAAAGCAAAGCTGGAATACTCATGATGCCAAATTGTGTTGCCACCCTTGGGTTGTTGTCTACATCTAATTTTCCAATAACGGCTTTGCCATCATATTCTTTTGCTAGTTCTTCTACCACTGGTCCTACCATTCTGCAAGGGCCACACCATTCTGCCCAAAAGTCTACTAATACTGGTTTGTCTGATTTCAGCACAACTTCCTCGAAGTTGCTATCTGTGATTTCTATTGCCATATGTAATTATTTCGTTTATTTTAATTCGCAAGATAAATGCCACGTGTCAAAATGCAACAAATTGTCAGTTGTTGCTAAATTTATAAGTGTAGCCCATTGATTCTAATTCATTTAGTACATCGTTGCTAGGGTCGAACTTAATTTTGGTAGAGATAAACTTTAAACTGGCTTTTTCTATGGGGTCTAGAATTTCCATATTCAGGGCACAGTTGCCAGGATTGGTTTTGGGTAGTTCTTGAAGAAACTGTAGTTTTTGTCTGCTAAGCTCCGCCAATTCGGCCGAGATGGTTATTTTATTCAAGTATTTTTTTCTGGTTTCATTGAGCATTTCTACGGTTTGTATTTTTAGCTCAAAATCATCTTCCTTTCCCCAGCGATTTTGAACTTTGGCCTTGATATATACAAAATACCCAAGCTCCATAAATCTTCTGTTGTTGATATAGTCATCATTGAAGAGGGTAATTTGAAAGTTACCAGAATAGTCTTCGATGGTTAAACTTCCAAAGTTCTTCCCGGCTTTTGAAACCCTGTGCTCTGCCGCTGTTACAATGCCTGCAATTTTTACCTCCTTGCCTTTATGAATGGCTAACTCTGCGAGGTCTGAAAGCTTTAGATTCGTTAGCTTCTCTACTTCTAATTTATAAGGGTCTAAGGGGTGACCAGACAAATACATGCCAATCATTTCTTTTTCTGCCCTTAATTCATCCATTAAGGCGAAGGTATCTGCAGCTGGAATGCTTGGCTCGGGGATGTTGGTATCAGATACTGCACCAAATAGGTTTAAGGCACCACTGCTGGCATTGGTTTGAACCGAATTACCATAGCGAATGGCTTTTTCGATGGTGGTAATTTCGTCGTTGCCTTTGGCAAAATACTGCGCACGGTGAATGCCTTTAAAACAATCTAATCCACCGGCATAAGCCAAAGATTCGAGTGTTTTTTTGTTGACAGATTTTAAACTCACTCGTTTGGTTAGGTCGAAAATTGATTGGTAAGGGCCATTTTTCTGACGTTCTGCAATGATGGATTCTACTGCCGCTTCTCCTACACCTTTTACAGCATTTAAACCAAAGCGGATTTGACCTGCTTGGTTTACCGAGAAGTTGGCTTTTGATTCATTTACATCCGGCCCTAATACTTCCAATCCCATACGTCTGCATTCTTCCATAAAGAAAGAAATTTTTTCGATGTTGCTTAGGTTGTTGGTTAATACAGCTGCCATATACTCGGCAGGGTAATTGGCCTTTAGATAACCGGTATGAAATGCTACATAAGCATAGCAAGTAGAGTGCGATTTGTTAAACGCATATTGAGCAAAGGCTTCCCAGTCGGTCCAGATTTTTTCTAGCTTATCTTCTGGATGCCCTTTGGCTTTGGCGCCATCCATGAACTTGCCTTTCATTTTATCCAAGGTTTTGCGGTCTTTTTTACCCATGGCTTTTCTAAGGGTATCTGCATCTCCTTTGGTAAAATCTGCAAGCTTTTGAGATAAAAGCATAACCTGCTCTTGGTAAACCGTGATACCATAGGTTGGCTCAAGGTATTCCTTCATTTCTTCTAAGTCGTAAGAAATGGCTTCTCTGCCATGTTTACGTGCGATAAAATTGGGAATGTATGCAATTGGCCCTGGACGGTACAAGGCATTCATAGCAATAAGGTCGTCGAACTTATCTGGTTTTAGGTCTTTTAAGTGCTTTTGCATACCAGCACTTTCAAATTGGAAGGTGCCATTGGTTTCGCCTTTTTGATACAGTTCAAAGGTTTTAGGATCGTCGAGTGGGATGTCTTCCAAAACAATGTCAATGCCATGGTTTTCTTTGATAAGAATCATCGCATCTCTTAAAATGGTTAGGTTTCTAAGCCCAAGAAAGTCCATTTTAATAACACCCGCATCTTCAATTACTTTACCTTGAAATTGTGTCACCAAAAGATCGGAATCTTTTGCAACTGCCACAGGAATCAGGTCTGTTAAATCGGTTGGAGCAATGATAATTCCAGCAGCATGTACACCAGTTCCTCTTACAGAGCCTTCTAAGATTTCGGCTTCTTTAAGTACTTTAGATTGTAGAGAGTTTCCATTGTAGAACTCTCGTATTTTAAGTACATTGTCTATGTCTTCTTTTTGCAGCCCTTCTTTGTCTCTTAGGCTTTTTTCACCTTCTGTGGGTGCATGTAGCACACGGCCCAATTCAATGCCAGGCTTGTCTGGTACAAGTTTAGCCAAGGCATTGGCTTCGGGCAATGGTAAATCTAGTACCCTCGCCACATCTTTGATGCTCATTTTGGCAGCCATGGTGCCATACGTAACAATTTGTGCTACTTGGTTTCTGCCATATTTTTGAACTACATAGTCTATTACCTTCTGTCTTCCTTCGTCGTCAAAGTCGGTATCAATATCGGGCATCGACTTACGGTCTGGATTTAAGAAACGCTCAAAAAGTAAGTCGTATTTGATGGGGTCTATATTGGTGATCCCAATGCAGTACGCTACAGCGGAGCCAGCGGCAGAACCCCTACCAGGGCCAATAAATACACCCATTTCTCTACCTGCCCTAATAAAATCGGCTACAATTAAAAAGTACCCTGCAAAGCCCATGGTTCGAATGGTGTGGAGTTCGAAGTTGAGTCTTTCTTCTACTTCTGGGGTAATATCTTTGTATCTCTCTTTTGCCCCCATATAGGTTATATGGTGCAGGTAGTCGTCTTGATTGCTAAAGTTAACAGGAATCTCGTAATTTGGGAGTAGGATATCTCTTTTAAGGTCTAGCGTTTTTATCCGATCGATGACCATATTGGTATTGTCTATGGCCTGTGGGATATCGCTAAACAGGGTAGACATTTCCTCTGTTGTTTTAAAGAAAAACTGATCATTATAAAATGCAAAGCGTTTTCCTTTGATACTTACATCGTCGTCTAGTTCTTTAACAGTAGGTGTACTTTGTTTTTCGCCAGTATTGATGCAAAGCAAGATGTCGTGGGCATTGGCATCTTTTTGGTCTACATAATGCGAATCATTAGAAGCAATAATGGGCACATTGTATTTTAATGAAAACTTCAATAAAACTTCATTTACCTTGTTTTGATCAGGAATGTCGTGTCGTTGAAGTTCTATAAAGTAATCTTCACCAAACAAATCTAGCCACCATTTAAATTCTTCTTCGCCTGCTGCTTCTCCTTTTTTTAGGATGGTTTTTGGCACTGAGGCTCCTAAGCAACAGGTGGTAGCTATAATGCCTTTATGGTATTTTTGAATTAGGGCCTTGTCTATGCGAGGATATTTAGAATACATGCCTTCGATGTATCCGAGTGAGCATAGTTTGATGAGGTTTTTATACCCTTCTTCGTCCTTGGCTAGCATGAGTTGATGGTAGCGCACATCCTTATCATCTTTAGTAAATGATTTTTTGTGCATGTTTTCTACCACATAAAATTCGCAACCTACAATTGGTTTTACTTTAAGTGTGCCATCCTCATTTTTGTGTTTATAGGCCTCGGCCACAAACTCAAAAGCGCCAAACATGTTGCCATGGTCTGTAATGGCAAGCGCAGGCATATTGTTGTTTATGGCTTTTTTATAGAGCTTTCCAATTTCTGCCGCTCCGTCGAGCAAAGAAAACTGTGTGTGAACGTGTAAGTGTGAAAATTTCATTGTTGAAGGATAGCGAAATTAAACTATGCAACATGTTTATTTTGTGTTGTTGAAAAATGTCTGTATTTGTGAATTAAACTTTTTTTTAGATTACCTTTAAACCATAAGGCTTAAGCCGAATCTTACTTCTATGAAAAAAATAGTTACACTCATTTTGGTATTGTCCTTGTCAAAGTCGGTTTTTACGCAATCGATCTATTTTCCACCTTTAGTTGGCAAAAACTGGGATACATTAAGTGCTCAAAATTTAGGATGGTGTTCACAATACGTAGATACACTTTATCAGTTTTTAGGGTCGACCCAAAGCAAGTCTTTTATGGTTTTGGTAGATGGCAAGATTGTGCTCGAAAAATATTTTGGCAACTTCAACCAAGACAGCGCTTGGTATTGGGCATCGGCGGGTAAAACCTTAACAAGTATGGTAGTGGGCATTGCCCAAGAACAAGGTTATTTAAACATTCAAGATACCAGTTCTAAATACCTCGGTGTGGGGTGGACAAGCTTGCCAAAGGTAAAAGAAGATCAAATAAGGATATGGCATCAACTTACCATGACAAGTGGTTTAGATGATGGACCTACAGTAAACGACGATTGTACCCTAGATAGCTGTTTAAAATATAAAGCAGATGCTGGAACACGTTGGGCCTATCATAAT
Source organism: uncultured Chitinophaga sp. (assembly GCA_964443415.1). Classification (GTDB taxonomy): domain Bacteria; phylum Bacteroidota; class Bacteroidia; order UKL13-3; family UKL13-3; genus B1. The sequence continues at coordinate 31,833 of CAYUDC010000007.1, forward strand.
GCGCCTTATACCTTATTAGATAAGGTGGTGAGTACGGCCACTGGTCAAACCTACCAGCAGTTTTTTAATGCTCAAATACGAAATAAAACAGGAATGACTGGGCTATGGATTAAAGTAGATTTTAACAATGTGTTTTTTAGTAATACCCGAAGTATGGCAAGGTTTGGTTTGTTGCTGTTGAACCGAGGAAAGTGGGATCAAACAACAGTTTTAGCTGATACCAATTACCTTAACCAAATGCTAAAGCCATCGCAAAATTTGAACAAAGGCTATGGTTATTTAACTTGGTTAAATGGAAGCTCAGATTATATGCTACCCGGTACCCAAATTGTATTTAATGGAATGCTTACGCCCAATGCTCCTGCCGATATGTATGTCGCCATGGGAAAAAATGGACAATTATTAATGGTGGTGCCTTCCAAAAAATTGGTGCTTATAAGAATGGGTGAAGACCCTGCAGATAATAGTTTGGTACCTGTTACCTATGCCAATAAAATTTGGGAGCAGTTTAATAAGGTGCTTTGCAAAGGGGCTAATGGCATCAATGAGTATGAATATGCATTTGATTTTAAGTTGTATCCAAATCCTTCCTCAGGTTTGGTTAATGTGCAAGGAATACCAGCAGGTAAGCTCGGTGTGATCCAAATTTTTGATACGCAAGGACGTTTGGTTCAAACCGAAAACCAACAGACACAACTTAACGTGAACGCCCTTCCGGATGGAGTATATAGTATTTTAGTTGAGGTAGATGGGAGGAAAGTTTGGAAAAGATTTGTAAAATCGGAAAAATATGACTAGATTTGTCATGGAATATTTGGTCATGCAATGAAAACTTTACTCAAAGAAGCGCGTCTAAAAAAAGGAATGTTGGTGAGGGAGTTAGCTCAAGCCTTAGGGATAGACCAAGCTTTGGTGAGTAAGTTTGAGAGCGGAGTTAGAAAGCCAACCAAGGAGCAAATAGGAGTATTAGCAAAACTTTTAGGCCTTGATGAAAAGCAATTGCGTATGGCTTGGTTAAAAGAGAAAATTCTTTACGAATTAGCCGACGAAGAAATGGCTTTGGATGTGCTAATGGCAGCCGAAGAGTCTATCAAAGAAATGAGGGCTCAAAAAAAAGAAACTGCTTACCCAAAAACGCTTCAGCAAATGTTAAAGAAAATAGACGATTTGCATGTGCAATTGCATGCTATGAGGCAATATGATAGTTATCGTATTGCTCAAGCTTTAGAGTTGGAGTACACCTTTGAGAGCAATAGGATAGAAGGCAATACCTTAACCTTAAAAGAAACAGATTTGGTAATAAACGAAGGATTAACTATTAGTGGTAAATCTATGCGTGAGCACTTAGAGGCAATTAACCATCAAGAGGCTATTGCCTTTATGAAGCAATTAGCCGAACACAATAATCCCATCACAGAAAGTGATGTGTTGAGTTTGCATCAATTGGTGTTAAGAGGCATAGATACTAACCATGCAGGAAAGTATCGCGGGGTGCAGGTGATGATAAAAGGCAGCAAGCATTTGCCACCTGCGCCGTATTTGGTGGCAAAACAAATGGAAGATTTTTTTCTTTGGTTTCAATCCAATAAAGCAAAGCATCATCCAGTGGTATTAGCAGCAGAGATGCACGAAAGATTGGTTACCATACATCCGTTTATAGATGGTAATGGGCGCACCTCTCGATTGTTGATGAATTTAATATTGCTGCAGCATGGTTATGTAATTGCCAATATTAAAGGCGATGCTAAAAGTAGGATGGCATATTATACCGCACTAGAGCAAGCCCAAGTCTCTGGTAATAAGGATGCCTTTCTAATGTTGGTAGCTAAGTATGAGTTATCTGCCCTAGAGCGATATGTAGACATCCTAAGTACGTAGTTAAAACCAAGAACTTTTCTTTTTTCTGCCCGTGCTGCCGCCAATGCCTAAGGCGCCAAGCAAACTTCTGGTGATTACGTTGGCTGCGGTGCGGGCTACTTGTTTGGTAACTGGCGAAGACAAAATTTCCTCTAAAGTAGATTTCTCGTTTTTGCTCCTGCTACTTGGTTTTTCCTCTGATTCGCTGGCCTCAGCAGCTTCATTGGCTTGTGCTGCTGCATGTAGCTTTTGGTTCAAAATTTCATATGCGCTATGGCTATCTAAATCTTGGTTGTATTTACGGGCAATGGCAGATTTAGCGCAAATCCCATCAATTTCTTCCTCGGATAAAATATTCATTCTACTGCTAGGGCTGCACAAGAGGGTTGCCGCCAATGGTGTGGGAATGCCTTTTTCGTTTAAGCCAGTAATAAGAGCTTCTCCCATTCCCATTTGCGTTAGGATTTCATCTACCTTATAGAACTCTGATTCGGGAAAATTCTCTGCACTTTGTTTGATGCTTTTTCTGTCGGCAGCTGTGAACGCGCGCAAGGCATGTTGCACTTTTAGGCCAAGCTGACTTAACACTGGCGCTGGCACGTCGGTGGGGTTTTGCGTGATAAAGAAAATACCTACTCCTTTAGAACGAATGAGCTTTATTACCGTTTCTATTTGGTCTAACAGCTCTTTGCTGGCCTCGTTAAAAATAAGGTGGGCCTCATCTATAAACAAGCAAAGTTTGGGTTGATCCAAATCTCCTTCTTCGGGCAATTTAGCATATAGTTCTGCAAGCAGGCATAACATAAAAGTAGAGAATAATTTAGGTTTGTCTTGCAATTCGTTTACACGTAAAACAGATACAAAACCATATCCTTGCTCGTTGATGCGCATGAGGTCATTCACATCAAAGCTGGGTTCGCCAAAGATGGTATCACCACCTTGCTGTTGCAATTCTATAACCTTTCTAAGAATAGTGCCAGTAGAAGTAGTGCTAATCTTGCCATAATCTTTTTCTATGGCAGCTTTACCTTCATTAGAAATGTACTGCACTACTTTGGTAAGGTCTTTTAGGTCTAAGAGCGGCAATTCATGGTCGTCGCAGTATTTAAACAGCAGACTCATAAACCCAGACTGGGTGTCGTTTAGGCCAAGGATTTTGCTTAACAAAATTGGTCCAAATTCAGAAACCGTGGCTTTTAGTCTAGTGCCTTTTCCGTTGTTTAAAGTAAGAAATTCTACTGGGCAAGCATCTGCCTGCCAAGAAAGGCCAATACTCTGGTAGCGCTCGGTGATTTTGTCGTTTAGGGTGCCTGGCATGGCAATACCGCTTAAGTCGCCCTTTATATCCATTACCAAAACCGGGACACTTTTTTTGCTGAGTTCTTCGGCGATGAGTTGTAAGGTTTTGGTTTTTCCAGTACCTGTTGCCCCTGCTATTAACCCATGTCTATTAAAAGTTTTTAGAGGTAATTTAACAGGGCAAGTTGGGTCGGCAACGCCATTGAGCATGGCTGCACCAAGGGTAATTGATTCTCCTTTATGGGTATATCCTTTTTGTATGGTTTGCTGGAACATTGTATAGCGTTTAAAGGGTTTTGGTTCTAAAATTCTACTTCTACTTCGTTTCTTAGAAGGTCTTCCATGGTTTCTCTTTTGCGTATGAGTTGGGCTTTGCCATCGTACACCAATACTTCTGCTGGCCTAAATCTAGCATTGTAATTACTGCTCATGGTAATGCCATAAGCGCCAGCATTTTTAAAGCATAGGATATCTCCTTCGTGCACTTCATTGATTTTTCTGTCCCAACCAAATGTGTCGGTTTCGCAGATATAACCTACTACAGTATAAATTCTTTGTTTGCCTTCTGGGTTAGAAAGATTTACAATATGGTGGTAAGAATCATACAACATTGGGCGTATGAGGTGATTTAAGCCGCTATCAACTCCTACAAATACAGTGGCTGTAGTTTGTTTTAGTACATTTACTTTTACCAGAAAATATCCAGATTCACTCACTAGGTATTTTCCTGGTTCGAACCAAAGTTCAAGGCTTTTCCCGTAGGATTCGCAGAATTCTAAGAAGCGGGCAGAAAGCGCCGAGCCAAGCTCTTCGATGTCTGTGGTGATATCTCCTTCTTTATAGGCTACTTTAAAGCCTGAACCAAAGTCTATGAATTCAAGGTCTGGAAAGTCTTTGGCAGCATCGAATAATATTTCGGCACCTTCCAAAAACACTCCTGCATCCAAAATGTCGGAGCCGGTGTGCATATGCAGTCCGTTTACCTTGATATTAGCAGATTTAACCACACGAACCACATGACGCAATTGGTAAACAGAAATCCCAAACTTTGAGTCGATGTGCCCAGTTGAAATTTTAGTATTACCTCCTGCTAAGATATGCGGGTTAATGCGAATGCAGCATGGAACGGTATTTCCATAGATGGTTCCAAATTGTTCTAGGATAGAAATATTATCTATATTGATATGAACGCCAAGTTTTACGGCTTCTTGAATTTCCTCTATGCTTACGCAGTTTGGTGTAAAGATGATGTCTTTAGGGAGAAAACCTGCTCTTAATCCTAATAAAACTTCGTTGATAGAAACGGTATCTAATCCGCAGCCTTGTTTTTTAAGGAGTTTTAGGATGGCAGAATTGTTAAGGGCCTTGCAGGCATATTTCACCTTAATATCTACTGGTGAGAAGGCCTGTTTTAATTTTTGATATTGGTTAACGATGGTATTTCCATCATATACATAAACTGGGGCGCCAAACTCATTGGCAATTTCTGTAAGCGCAATACCACTGGTGGTATATTGTCCATTCACTATTTCCATATTGCGCGAAAGTAGTGAAAAAAGTCCATAGACCATAGACCATAATTAATAGAAAAAACTATGGTCTATGGTCTATATACTATGGACTTTTTTTATTGAATTCCGAAACCGTAATACCCTTTGCTGCCATCGGGGTTAATGCCCTCTAGTAGCACGCCACCTTTCTTGTTTTCTAGAATTTCTTTCAATTGAGAAACGGTAGCGATGGCTGTTTCGCCAATCTTTGTTACGATGAAGCCATTGGGTACACCTGCTTTCTTGAGGTTACTGCTTTCGCCCACCTTTTTAACTCTTACGCCATTAGAGATTTTTAACTTCAGTCTTTCTTCTCTAGGGATGCTTTCGAATTCGCAACCTAGGATTTTATTGCTTTCTGTTTTTTCTTTTACTTCTACAGTGGCTTTGCCTTCTTTGCTTCTAAGTGTTACTGGTAATTCTAGTTTGTTACCTTTTCGGATCAAGCCAATCAATACTTTGTCGCCGGGGCTTTTCTTACCTACTTTTTCTTGTAGTTCATTGGTAGATTTAACAGACTCTCCGTCGATGCTGATGATCACATCTTTGTCTTTAATACCAGCGGCTTCGGCGGCGCTGTTTTCATTTACTTTGGCAATAAAAACGCCTTTTACCTCGCTTAACCCTTCTTTTTCGGCAAGGGCGTTGGTAACATCTTGAATTTGTACACCCAATAAACCTCTTTGGACGCTGCCATATTTTCTTAGGTCTTCAATTACTTTTTTCATCAAGTTAGATGGAATGGCAAAAGAGTAGCCTGCATATTGGCCAGTTTGGCTAGCGATGGCAGTGTTAATACCAATGAGTTTTCCTTCTGTAGAAACTAATGCGCCACCAGAGTTGCCTGGATTTACAGCCGCATCAGTTTGGATAAATGACTCGATGGCATATTGTGTTTCTGGGTTTCTTGGGTCTCTGATGAGGTTTAAACCGCGACCTTTAGCGCTCACAATACCAGCAGTTACGGTAGAGGTGAGGTTAAACGGATTACCCACTGCCAGTACCCATTGGCCAATTTTTACATTGTCTGAATTGCCTACTACAGAGAAGGGTAGATTTTTCTCATCGATTCTCAAGAGCGCTAAATCGGTATTGGCGTCTTTGCCTAGCAATTCTGCTGGGTATTCTCTTTTGTCGTTTAAGATTACGGTTATTTTGCTGGCCCCGTCTATTACGTGGTTGTTGGTTACAATGTAGCCATCTTCTGAAATGATAACGCCCGAACCAGATCCTTGGCGTGGGCCTTGAGGAATGCTAAAGCCAAAAAAGCCGCCAAACGGATCCATCGATTCATCTGAGCTTGGGTTTACAGTGGTGATGATATGTACCACGGTGGGTGTTACTAAGTCGGCTACTTCTACAAAATCTGGTCTGCTGGTATTTTCTGAAATACTGGCATATTTTGCCAAGTAATTTTCTGTAAATTTTGCAGTTTCGTCTTTTTGAATGAGTTGATTGATTCCTAGCGCTGCAAGGCCTCCAAGGCCCGCCACTACAAAAATTCCAAGATATTTTTTCATGTCCATTTGTTTAGTTTTAGATTGAATTTCAAAAATTATTCCACGTCTAATTTGTCAGTATTTTTTAAACAATTTAACTAACGCGCATAAATACCCTAAAATTTTACCAATTAAATGTTCAATTTTGCCCTTGGTGTAACAAAGGCTTCATGCAAATACAACACGACAAACATCAGTACTTTTTTGAAAAGTTTCTCAGGAATGAAATGAAACCTGAGGAAGCTAAACTTTTTACACAACGATTGGAAAGTGATTTGGAGTTTAAAGAAGACTTTGAGTTTTACCTAAGGAATCGTCAAAATATTTTGGCAGAAGAACTTGCAGAGTATGATGAGCCAGAATTACTTATTAAGAAACCTGAGCGATGGGGATGGCTGTATGCTATTTTATCTATCTTGTGTTTAGTGCTTATAGTAGATTATTTTTTAAGTGTTCGTTATGCTGAAAAACTCGATAGCGAAAAGAAACGCCGTCCGCTTATCGAACGCATCAATATTTTTAGCTCTAAACCAACAAAAGAACAAAAGGCAGAGTCTTTGGATGGAAAAGCTTCTGATTCAAAAGAAGGAAAGGAAGCCATATTAGAAAAGTCTGACAGTATTGGTGAAAACCTTACAAAGGAAATTCTGCCCTATTTAGGGAATGACCATGCGTCTATTAAAGGGGATTATTTTGTAATGGATTCTTTATTTAAGGTAATAGAAGTTGAAATGATTGATGAGTGGGTAAGTAAATTGAGAATTCAAACTGACAGTGCCTTTTCTGATAGTGTAATGACCTTGCTTTCCATAAAGGAAATACTCAAAAACGAAAGCGCACTTAAAAGGCAGTTGCTGGTAGAGTTTTGGGATTCTGAGCTCCATTTTAGGGGTTATATATTTGATGGTAAGAAGTTGATTTTATATGATATGGATAAATTACCTGGCATAGCCCTCACTTATGAGGCTAATTCAAAGGTTTACCATTTGTATGTAGCTTCTAGGGAATACCACATTTTTGATGATGGCAGGTTACATGCTTTAGGTGAATAAACATGGAATTTTATAAATACGAAGGTACGGGCAACGACTTTGTGATGGTGGATGATCGCAGTTCTTCTTTTTTGATAGAGGACACTGCTTTGGTTGCAAGATTATGTGACCGAAGATTTGGCATTGGTGCAGATGGTTTGATACTATTGCAGGAGCGGGAGGGTTTGCCATACATGAAATACTATAACAGCGATGGCAGAGAAAGTTCGATGTGCGGTAATGGGGGGCGTTGCTTTGCCAGATTTATGCATGATTTGGGCTTAATAGATACCGAAGCTGTTTTTGAGGCCATTGACGGGCCACATGAGGTAAAGCTAAATAAAGAAAGTGGTTTAGTATCTTTGAAGATGATTGATGTAGAGGAGATTAAATCGCTAGCGGATGGGATATTTGAGCTAAATACAGGTTCTCCGCATTATGTGAATTTTAGGTCGGAAAATGTATTAGAGATGCCATTGGTGGTGGAGGCAAAATCTATTCGATATAACCATACCTACAAAGTCAATGGTATTAATGTAAATTTTGCAAATTTGTTGGGCTTAAAGGAAATAAAAATGCGTACCTATGAGCGTGGTGTTGAGGATGAAACCTTAAGCTGTGGCACTGGTGCCACGGCTGTGGCCTTAGCTAGCGCGGTTTGGAATGGATTGCCGCCAGGGCAACACCAAGTGGCTCTGGAAGTAATGGGAGGGAAACTGCAGGTTGCTTTTAATTTCTTGGCCCAAGAAAAAAGATTTACCGACATTTGGCTTATTGGTCCTGCAAACCAAGTTTTTAAGGGAATCTGGAATAAAAAATAAGCAGAATAAAATTTGATTCGTATTTAGGTTTTGCCCTATCTTGCCCTGCTTAAAGTGCAGTGATTTGATAGTTGTAAATACACAACCCTTTGCTTTGGTATATGCTTTTATACAGCATCCTCAATTGGGATGGCTGTTGGAGCCGCATATGGTGCAAGTGAATAGCAAGGGAGCATACACTTTAACCCATCAGCGGGTGTTTTCTAAAACTGCAGACTACTTTAGCGCAGGTATAACCGAAGAAGATTTAAAGCTCATAAAGCTTTTGGATGAGGTAGATGACGATTATATATTTAAGCGTTTTAATACCGAACTCAAAAAGAAGATTCGTACTAAGGAATTTTTTCAGAAATATTGTTCAAAGGAGTTGCTAGAAGATAGCATTAGACCCTTTGTTGAGGAGCGCATCAATAAAGTGCTTAATGCCCTTAGAGGGAAAACTGTTTACAGGATTGGTAACGATAATAATCCTACCTCTGTTAAGTTAACAGTAGGGGATGAGCAAGCCAATATTTGGTTTCATTTTAAGAACAGCCCTGATGGCATTAGGTATTACCCCACTTTAAGATATAAAAATCAGAAGGTGGAGTTTATGTATAAGGGGGCTCAAATTATCTCTCAAACTCCAGCATGGTTGATGGTGGAGAACGTGGTGTATGATTTTGAGAAAAATATAGATGGCAAAAAATTATTGCCATTTATGAATAAGCGTTATATCCAAATTCCTAAGAAGAGCGAAGAAACCTACCTTTCTAAATTTGTTTTGCAATTGGTAGAAAAGTATGATGTTAAGACAGATTGCTTTACCATTCAATCTATTTATCCAGAGGGTAAGTGTATTTTAAATATGCAATCGCTTTTTGATGATGAAGTAGCTTTGAAATTGGAGTTTGAATATGGTGCAACCACCTTTGATTATCTGTCTGACAATTTGGTTCAAGCCAAACTGTTGAAAACAGAGAAGGGTTACCATTTTGAGCGCATTGGCAGAAATACTAAGTGGGAAAATGGCAAGCGAAAAACACTAGAGGCTATTGGTCTTTCGCATGTGCATGGGCCCTATTTTTCGTTGCCTAAAGCTAAAATAGATAAACCTGTATCCGAAGGATTTTTGGGTTTGCAAGGTGCCAATAAATATGTGTTTTTAGATTGGCTTAACGAAGTACACCAAGCGCTAGAAGAGGCAAACATTACGGTAAAGCAAAATAGTGAAAGTGCTAAGTTTTACATTGGTCCGCGGGAGTTGAAAATTGAGGTGAATGAGCGTAAAGACTGGTTTGATGTAAACGCCATCGTAAAGTTTGGTGATTATACTTTTTCGTTTATTGCACTCAGAGAGTATATCTTAAAAGGGAAGCGTGAATTTATATTGCCCAATGGATTAGTAGCGATCATTCCAGAAGAGTGGTTTGGCAACCTAAGTGGTATCCTAGAGTTTAGCAATAGCGAAGAAGAAATATTGTTAGATAAGCACCATATAGGTTTATTGGAAGAGTTATCTCATGCGGGTGGCAGGTATTTAAAACTAAGTGATAAGTTAAGCAAAATGTTGAGCTATGGTCAAATGCGGGAAACCGATTTGCCGCAGCATTTTAAAGGCACTTTGCGCCCTTATCAGAAAGGTGGTTTTGATTGGTTTTATTTTTTAAAGGACAATCAGTTTGGGGGATGTTTGGCAGATGATATGGGATTAGGAAAAACCATTCAAACCTTAGCTCTCATTCAAAAGGAAAGAGAATTGTATTTGGCTGGGATTGGTAAATCCGAAGAAGCACTCCAGCCTGCACTATCTGTTGAGTTCGAAGAATCAAACAAGTTGGGTGGTGTGGGTGTTCAACTCAATATTTTTGACACGCCAGCGCCTTCGGTTCAAACCGAAACAAAAAAAGCTAACACTGCCCGTGATTTATATTTGCAAACAGGAGGCATTGCCCACCACTCTGCCATAAAAACCAAAGAAGAAAAGCAAACCTTTATTAGAACTTCGTTGATTGTAGTGCCAAACTCTTTGGTGTTTAACTGGTATAATGAGGCGAGGAAGTTTACACCTGGTTTAAAAGTTTTAGTATATACAGGGGTAAATAGGGTTAAGAACTCAAAGTATTTTGTGAGTTACGATTTGGTGATTACCACCTATGGAACGGTGCGTGTAGATTTAGATATATTTAAAGCATTTAAGTTTAACTACATCATCCTCGACGAAAGCCAGTCGATTAAAAATGCCAACTCTCAAGTTTCTAAGGCTGTTAAGCAATTGCACGCTAGTAATAAATTGGTGTTAACGGGTACTCCAATAGAGAACAGTGTGCAAGAATTGTGGAGCCAGATGGCTTTTGTGAACCCTGGTTTGTTGGGTAGTTTGCAATCGTTTAATGAGCGGTTTGTATATCCTATCGAGAAGCAAAAGGATGTGTTGAAAATGCAGCAGTTAAAAGCCATTATCAATCCGTTTATTTTACGAAGAAAGAAAGATCAAGTAGCCAAAGATTTGCCTGCCAAGATGGAGCAGGTAGTGTATTGTGATATGGAGCCCGAGCAGGCCGAGCAATACGAGAAGGTGAAGTCGTATTACCGCAACGAAATCATCAAATCGTTGCGCGAAATGGGTTTAAGTAAAAGTCAGTTTACCTTGTTGCAAGGCCTTACCAAATTAAGGCAGATTGCCAATCATCCAAAGTTAGTAAACCCAGATTTTGAAGGCGAGAGTGGTAAGTTTAATGAAGTAATTGCCATGGCCGAAACAGCTTTGGCCGAAGGACATAAGGTATTGATATTTTCTCAGTTTGTAAGTCAGCTTGCCATTTATAAAGAATGGATGATCGCTCAAAAAATAGATTTTTGTTACTTAGATGGGTCGATGAACAACGAGGCTAGGCAAAAGATGGTGCAAAGGTTTCAGGAAGGAGAGGTGCCATTTTTCTTAATTTCATTAAAGGCAGGTGGTTTCGGGTTGAACCTAACCCAAGCCGACTATGTATTTATGATAGACCCGTGGTGGAATCCTGCAGTAGAGCGTCAGGCGGTGGATAGGGCGCATAGGATTGGGCAAACACAAAATGTGTTTATCTATAAATTTATCACAAAAGATACCGTTGAAGAGAAGATTTTAGCACTTCAAGAAAAAAAGAAATTACTTGCAGAAAATATCATTGAGGAAGACACCTCGATTATAAAGCAAATAGATGTAGAAGAAATCATGGAATTATTGCAATAATTATGGCAAATAAAAGAGAACAATTGCTTCAACTTAGAGAAGAGGCAAAACTAGGAGGCGGTATTGATAAGATTGCCTCACAACATAAGAAAGGCAAGTTAACTGCCCGCGAGCGCATTCACTTTTTTTTGGATGAAGGTAGCTTCGAAGAAATAGGTTCGATGGTGATGCACCGCAGTGCTGATTTTGGCATGGAAAAGCAAAAGGTTTTAGGCGATGGGGTGGTAACAGGGTATGGCACTGTTAATGGAAGATTGGTGTATGTGTTCTCTCAAGACTTTACCGTTTTTGGAGGCTCGCTTTCTGAAACCCATGCAGAGAAAATATGTAAGGTGATGGATTTAGCCATGAAAAATGGTGCACCTATCATTGGATTAAACGACAGCGGTGGCGCTAGGATTCAGGAAGGTGTGGTAAGTTTAGGTGGGTATGCTGATATTTTTTACAGGAACACCTTAGCTTCTGGAGTGATTCCACAGATTTCTGCTATTATGGGGCCCTGCGCCGGAGGCGCAGTGTATAGCCCTGCCATCACAGATTATATTATGATGGTGGAAAATACCTCTTATATGTTTGTAACAGGGCCCAATGTGGTTAAAACTGTTACACACGAAGAGGTAAGCAGCGAAGACCTTGGTGGTGCTTCGGTGCATTCTTCTAAAAGTGGGGTAGCTCATTTTACGGCTGCCAATGAAATAGAGGGCATAGCTAAACTTAAAAAGCTTATTAGCTATATGCCGCAAAACTGCGAAGAAAAGGCGCCAGATATGCCTTACGAAGCAGCAGACGAAACCCGCATGGCTTTGGCAGATATTGTTCCAGAGAACGCTAATCAACCTTATGATATTAGAGATGTCATTCATGAGGTGGCCGACGAGGACAGCTTTTTTGAAGTACATAAAGATTTTGCAGAAAATATTGTAGTGGGTTTTGCAAGGTTAGCAGGTAAAAGCATTGGTATTGTTGCCAATCAGCCTGCCTTCTTGGCGGGTGTTTTGGATATTAAATCGAGCCAAAAGGCCGCCAGATTTGTGCGTTTCTGCGATTGCTTTAACATTCCTCTGTTGGTATTTGAAGATGTGCCAGGCTTTTTGCCAGGAACCGACCAAGAGTGGAATGCCATTATCACCAATGGAGCCAAATTACTTTATGCCTTTAGTGAAGCCACTGTGCCAAGAATTACAGTGATTACTCGTAAAGCATATGGCGGGGCTTATGATGTAATGAATAGCAAGCACATTGGTGCCGATATGAACTTTGCTTGGCCTACCGCAGAAATTGCCGTAATGGGTGCCAAAGGCGCAGCCGAAATTATCTTTAAAAGACAAATTGATGCAGCAGAAGACAAGGCTGCGGCATTGGCTGCCAAAGAAAAAGAATATGGCGATTTGTTTGCCAACCCTTATCGCGCGGCAGAAAGAGGCTTTGTAGACGAGGTAATCTTACCAGAGGAAACCCGTATTAAATTAATTAAAGCATTTAAGATGTTAGAAAATAAGGTGGTGAATTTGCCAAGAAAAAAGCATGGTAATATTCCGTTATAAATCATTTTAACCCTCATGTTCGTTGATGTTAAAAACCCATCATATGAAAATTAAATTCATGGCTATTTTTACTTATTTGATAATTGGCTTTGCTGCACTTGCTCAACAACGGCAAGAACTCAATAGCCAGATTAAACAAGTAAGTGTATATTTTAACAAAGCAGCTGTAGAAAGAATGGCTAAAGTTAGTTTAGCACCTGGCACCTATCAACTGGTGTTTAATAACCTTTCGCCATTATTGGATGAGCAATCCATCGCGTTGAGTGTTCCTAAAGGAATGGTTATTCAATCTATTGCTACAGCAGAGTTGGGTGGGGTGGATGAAGCCAAGCCTGAGCAAATACTCTTGTTGGAAGACTCGATAGATAAGATAGATCAAGAATTGTATTTGGTGCGATCCGACTTAGAAAGCATCCGACTACAAAAAGAATTATTATTGGCCAATAGAAACATTGGTGGCACCAATGGCCTAAAGGCAGATGAGTTAGAGGATGTGTTGGGAATTTATCAGCAAAAGTTAAGTGAGTTTAAAACAGCTAACCTGCGTTTGGGTCAATCCGAGAAATTGTTAAGCAAACAAAGGGCACAATTGTCTATTTTGTTAGAGCAATATAACCAAGGCAAACGCGCTTTAAATCGTCAAGTAGTGGCTAGTGTGTTGGTTGAAAAAACTTTAGTGGACGCGGCATTAGAATTAAAGTACCTAGTCTCTGAGGTGGTGTGGGAGCCTGTGTATGATGTAAGGGTTGCTAAACTTGGCGGCCCAATTACCTTTGTGCTTAAAGCTAAAATTCAGCAATCGAGTGGAGAGGATTGGATGAATGTGCACCTGCGCGTTTCGGACGTAGATGCCAACAGTGCTACCTATATGCCAAGCCTAGAGCCTTATGTGTTGCGTTTTCAAGAGCCGATTGTTTACAAGGGTAATGCATATGGCGGAGGAGCTGGAGCACCAATGCCCATGGAAGAGTTGGAATATAAATTTGCCGACAGTATCGCAGCTAGCCAAGCATCTGAGGCCACTTATTTTACACCTCCAGAAATTTATAGAACGCCCACTGGGGTGAGTTTTGATACCAAAGTGCCATATACCATTCCTTCTGATGGAAAATATTATCAGGTAGAGCTAAATAGGTTTGAATTGCCAGCTACTTACAAGCTGATGAGCATACCCAAACTAGATGAAAGGGTATTTGTAAATGCAGCAGTGCAAAGCAATGATATCTTAAATCAATTGAATGCACAAGCCAATATTTATTTTGAAGACCGTTACTCTGGCAATAGCTTTATTAGTCGTCAAGAGAATGATACCATGTTGTTTGCTTTGGGAGAAGAGAAGAGAATTGTTTTGAAGCGAAGCAAAGTATCGGATCAATCTTCTACTTCTATTTTTGGGGGAACCAAGCGCGAGCGCTCTATTTGGCAAATTCAATTACAAAATACAACCAATGAAACTTTAGAAGTTGAAGTGTTTGATCAAGTGCCAATTTCTGCAAACAAAGAGCTTGAGGTAAAAGTAATAGACACCGGCAGTGCCATGTTGGATGCCGAATCGGGCAGGCTTACTTGGAAGATAAAGTTGTTGCCAAAGCAAGAGCAAAAGCTTAGGTTTGAGTATGAACTAAGTTATCCAAAGGGTAAGCTGGTAAATGCATATTAATGTAAAATGAAATGAAAAAAAGTACCTTACTATTATTCATGTTTTTGGGTTTTGGGTTGACCCAATCCTTTGCGCAAATTATTAATATCAATAAAGCGACGAAAACGGTTCCCACCACAACTGGCGTAACCTCAAGAAATTTGCAAGCGGCTGCACTTGCAAGTTTAGATACTCAGTTAAAAAAGCAGTATAACCTATCTTTTGTAAAATCTGAATTAATTGGAGACTCTTTGGCAATAAACATTGCCGATAATAAGCTCAATGCCATGGGAAGTTCTGCTTTAAATACTATGGCAGGCAATGTGCTTGAGTCGGCTGTGAAGATTTTAAGAAGTGGGAACATCAAAACAGGCATTAAAACCGTTGCGGTGAACATGCTTAGAAATATCAAGCTAAAGGATGTGTTAACAAGGGTGAGTAAAAAATTGTAGGGATGGGATTAAAATCTATATTGGCAAAACCACTGGCTGCCTATTTTAGAAACAAGGTTTTAAAGGAAAGTGCCAATGCCCTTGCTTTGCAAGAGTTTTGGTTAAAGCAAATCCTACAATCTGCCAAGCAAACTCAGTTTGGTAGAGACCATGATTTTAGTGCCATAGCCAATGCCAAAGATTTTGCCGCTAAGGTGCCTGTAAAGGATTACGAAGGTTTAAGAGTTTATATTGATAAGGTAGTTGCAGGTGAGCCTGATGTATTGTGGCCTGGTAAACCTTTATACTTTGCTAAAACCAGTGGTACCACTAGTGGAGTAAAGTACATTCCTATTTCTAAAGAGTCTATTCCGTATCATATCAATAGCGCCAGAAATGCGTTATTTTGCTATATAGCAGAAACTGGCAAAGCCGATTTCTTGGATGGTAAACTTATTTTTTTGTCGGGCAGCCCGGTGCTCACACAAAAGTCGGGCATTAACACCGGCCGTCTTAGTGGCATTGTAAACCATCATGTGCCGGGATATTTAAGAACCAATCAAATGCCAAGTTATGCTACCAACTGCATTGAAGATTGGGAGCAAAAAGTGAGTGCCATCACACAAGAAACTTTGTCGGAGAACATGACCTTAATCAGTGGTATTCCGCCTTGGGTACAAATGTATTTTGATAAGATTTATGAGCAAACAGGCAAGAAGGCTGGCGAGCAGTTTCCTAACTTTTCGTTGTTTGTATATGGAGGCGTAAATTTCGAACCCTACCGCGCCAAGTTAGAGGCTAGTATAGGCAGAAAGGTAGATACCATAGAAACCTATCCAGCCTCCGAAGGGTTCTTTGCTTATCAGCATTCGCAGCAAGCAGAAGGTTTATTGTTGTTGGTAAATAATGGTATTTTTTATGAGTTCATAAAAACAGATGAATTCTATACAGAAAAACCACGTAGGTATACTTTGGCCGAGGTAGAACTCCATGTAAATTATGCCCTCATCATCACTACCAATGCGGGTTTGTATGCTTATAATATTGGTGATACAATTAAGTTTGTTTCAAAAGATCCTTATTTAATTAAAGTTACAGGTAGGATCAAACATTTTATATCTGCTTTTGGCGAGCATGTGATTGGAGAAGAGGTAGAGTATGCTTTACTTACTGCCGCCAAAGAAATGGGTGTTTCTATTGTAGAGTTTACAGTGGCACCGCAGGTAAACCCACCAGAGGGTGGTTTACCTTACCATGAGTGGTTTATTGCTTTTGAGGAAATGCCAAAAGACTTAGCTGCATTGGCAAGCCGAACAGATGAATTGCTGCAACAAAAGAACATTTATTATAAAGATTTATTGGCAGGAAGTATCCTACAAACATTAAAAATAAGGCCACTTCAAAAAGACGCGTTTATCAAGTATATGAAATCGCAGGGCAAATTGGGAGGGCAAAACAAAGTGCCAAGGTTATCCAATACCAGAGAGATTGCAGAGGCACTGATAGAAATAAGCTAAGGTATGATGAAAAAAAAGATAGCCATTTTAGGCAGCACGGGTAGTATTGGTACGCAATCCTTGGAGGTAATAAGCGAGCAAGCAGATAAGTTAGAGGTAGAGGTGCTAACGGCCAATAGCAATAGTGAGTTGCTCATAAAACAAGCCATTGCCTACCAGCCCAACCATGTGGTAATTGCCGATGAATCTAAATACAAAGAAGTAAAAGAGGCTTTAACACCGCATGACATCAAAGTATATGCAGGCAATCAATCTAT
>CAYUDC010000008.1:0-48025 GCA_964443415.1 uncultured Chitinophaga sp.
ACTTTGACGCTTCAAAGGTGAGATTTGTTACAGGCAACCTGAAAAGATTTTGGATAAACAGAATATTTTAGGAGATTAAATTAATTTTCAAGAGGATGAGAGGTATAAGTTTCTATTTTCAAAACAATATGCAAAGCCTTATCTTCGTTAGCTAAGAATCCTATGCAGCTATCAGTTATTATAGTTAATTATAATGTAAAGTACTTTCTAGAGCAAGCATTACACACAGTTAGAAAAGCGTGTAATGGTATTGATTCAGAGATATTTGTAGTAGACAACCACTCTGTGGATGGAAGCTGCGAAATGGTAAAAAAGCTCTTCCCTGAGGTAATACTGATTGAAAATTCGGAAAATTTAGGATTTGCAAAGGCCAATAACCAAGCCATTCGCTTGGCAAAAGGTAAATATGTTTTATTGTTAAATCCCGACACGGTTGTTGAAGAAGATTGCTTTAAAAAAGTAATCCACTTTATGGATCAAACCCCAAATGCTGGGGCAGTGGGAGTAAAAATGATTGATGGTTCAGGAAAATTTTTGCCAGAATCTAAGCGTGGTTTGCCCACTCCAGAAGTTGCTTTTTACAAAATTTTTGGCTTAGCAGCGCTTTTTCCAAAATCTAAGCGGTTTGGAAAGTATCACTTAGGCTACTTAGATAAGAATGAGGTGCATGAGGTAGAAGTGTTAGCAGGAGCATTTATGATGATCAGAAATGATGTGCTCAAACAAGTGGGTTTGCTAGACGAGGATTATTTTATGTATGGCGAAGACATTGATTTAAGTTATTGCATACAAAAGGCAGGTTATAAGAATTATTATTTTCCTCAAACAACCATCATTCATTATAAAGGCGAAAGCACCAAAAAAACCAGTGTAAACTTTGTCTTTACCTTTTATAAGGCAATGATCATTTTTGCGGGTAAACATTATTCTAAAAAGCATGCAAGGAACTTTAGCTTTTTAATACATTTTGCTATTTATATCAGAGCATTTGCAGCCATCTTTTCAAGATTTTTAACAAAAGTTTTTCCGCCTTCCCTCGACTTTACTTTTATTTTTGGGGCCTTAGCCATGGTTACAAATTTTTGGAGCAATCAAAAATACCATGTACCAGAAGCCTATCCAGAAGGGGTGGTGGTTTACAATAGTTTTGTTTACACCTTACTTTGGATTCTTGGGTTAGCCATTGCAGGGGCCTACAATAAAAGAAAAACTTTTTTAAGTGTTGCCAAGGGCATCGCATTTGGTACTTTGGCCATTGCGGTTTACTATGCCTTTATTGGTGAACACTATCGATTTTCACGAGCCATTATTTTACTGGGTTCAACAGCCGCCATTGTCATTGCCTATATCATAAGGGTAATTTTACACTTTTTGCATTATAAGCGTTGGAGCTTTACCATGAGCAGAGATCTAAAAACCATCATTGTAGGTAATAGATCAGAAGTAGAACGGGTGCAAGAATTACTTATTAAATCAAAAAGCCGTAGCGAATATTTGGGGTACGTTTCGCCTCAGCAAAACAAGGAGGATGATTATTACCTTGGGGATGTTAAAGAATTAGTGGGTATCGTAGATTTATTTGGTGTAGAGGAAGTTATATTTTGCAGTAAGGATCTACCAGCTAGCAATATTATAAAATGGATGGGCAACATAGAATCAAAGGATATTCTATTTAAAATTGTTCCCGAGGAGAGTTTATTTATCATTGGGAGTAATAATAAAAATACCCCTGGCGATTTTTATACCATCGAAATTAACCTAAAATTGTCTAAGGCATTTGAGCAGCAAAAGAAGCGTGCTTTTGATATTGCCTTGAGTTTTATGATGGTGATATTCTCTCCGCTTTTACTTGTGTTTGTTAAAAAGCCAATGAATTTGTTTAGGAATATATTTAGGGTATTGCTAGGCGAACTCACTTGGGTAAGTTATGCAAAGGCAGATAACATAAAATTATTGCCAGCCATCAGAAGCGGTGTGGTAAGCCCTTTGGATGCCCAGCCCGACAAACAATATCATCCTGTAACCATCCAAAAACTCAATTTTCTTTACGCTAAGGATTATTCAATTGAACGAGATTTATTAATCGTTCTTAAAGCCATTAGGCAAGTTGGTAACTAAATAAAGTTAAATGTTTGAAGGTATTTTAGGATAGAAGAAGATAGTTTTTCTGGTTCTTCTTCCATGGCCATATGAGCCGTATTTTCAAAAAGGCTTAAAAAAGCTTTTTCGCAACTTGCTGCTTGGTGAAGCATGATGTCAGAAGGGATTAATTCGTCTTTTTGCCCAATTCCAAAGTATACTGGTTTTTCGGTTTGACCCAAAAGCGTTTGCAAGTCGGGTCTATCTCGCATGGCTAAGGCAGCATGAATGATCCCATCTACCTCTGTATTTAACCCAACTTCTATGGCCTCTCTCACATAAGATTTACTTCTATTTTCTGCGGAGTATAATCCGGGTATAAAGTTTTCTATGTATGCCTTCTTCCCTTGGCTTCTTAAAAAATTAACTACCTGATTTCTTTTTTCTTTTCTTTCTGCCGAGTCTTCTGCCGCTGTAGAATGTAATAAGCCAAAACCTAATAACATTTCTGGGAATTGTTGCTCAAATGAAAGTGTTACGTATCCACCCATGCTATGACCTATCATAATACAATCCTTTATTTGAAGGAATTGTAGAAGCGAGTGAATGTCTTTTGCCATAGACGAGATACTCAAATTGTCATAAGTATCAGATTGGCCAAAGCCGGGCAGGTCTGGAATAATTACTTTACAATGGTCTTTAAACAACAACACCTGCTTATCGAAGCAGGTGTTGTTTTCGCAGAAGCCATGTAAAAGTACTAGGTTGGTTTTACCTTCACCAATAATTTTACAGTTGAGCATATTAATAGAATAAATGTCTGTTATCCTGAACTTGTTTTAGTTCTTTTAACACCTCAAAATAATTGTATTCTAATTTTTGGGTTAAGCTGTTGCTAACTTCCATCTTTTGCGGATCATAATTTGGAGCTGGTGCCGCTGGAACAATTTTAGTAACCATATAAGCGTATACAGCTGCATCCCCTTTAATTGGTCCTTTTACCTTGTTTAATTCGCTGGTACCAGAAACAGCACCTGCAAAAATTGGGTCAAACCCAATATAAGGAATACTTGCATTATCAAATGAAAGAGAAGGTACTGGCGTAACAGGTTGATTTAAGCTTTTGCTAATGGCTTCCAAGGTTGAACCAGATTCCATAGCCTTAGCTAATTTTTCTGTTAGTTGTTCTGCTTTTTTATCTTTTCTGAAATCATTTAACACACGCTCTCTGGCAGCATCGAAATTAGATTTTCCTTTTTCTCTAATTGCCACCAAGGTGCAAATGATATATTTGTCTTCTCCTACTGTAAGTACATCACTTACATCTCCAACTTTAGCATTGTAAGCCCAACGTACAGCTTCTCTGGCCTCTGAATAACCAGGTAAAAAGTTATCTGTTTCTCTTACAAATTCTGCTACTCTTTTGGTTAACTTCTTTTCATCAATATTTTTAGCGAAGGCTTCTGAATTGTTGCTGCTGGCTGCAAACTGACTAGCTTCATTAAAGGCAACAGAAGTGGTTTTGTCGCTTGCACCCACTTCTCTAGAAAGTACCGCTGCACAAACAGTTTTTTTGCTTTTATCTCCTGTTACTTTAATTACGTGAAATCCAAATTGTGTTTTTGTAACAAAAACATCGCCTTTGTTATGAGATTTAACAGCATCATTAAACTCTTTTACCATCGATCCTTCAGTGAACCATCCTAAGTCTCCTCCTCTGTCTTTGGTACCATCTGTTCCAAATTCAGCAGCAAGTTTTGCAAAATCTTCACCTTTTTTAACGCGAGCTAAGATATCATTGGCTTTTTTCTGAGCATTGGTAGTGTCTAAATCTGTTGCGCCTTCTACACGAATTAAAATATGGCTAGCGCGCATACTAAATACACTATCCTGCTTAATACCACTTATTTTATAAAGTGTCCAGCTGCCGTTTTCAAACAATGGACCAATTACGGTGCCTACAGAATCACTAAATAACCTAGCTTGAACCGACTCTGGATAATCGCTTCTGCGTTTTGGGGTTGGATCAAACTTAACATCACTATTTAGGTCTACATAAGTAGTGTCGTTTTCGGCAGCTTGAAATTGCGATACTTGGTCGAAAGCCCATTTTTGAACGTTGGCAGAATCTTCTGAGGTTGGCGCAAAATCCCACACCACAAATTCTAATTTTCTGCTGTTCTCTCTTTCTTTATACTTATCTAAATTCTTTTTGAAGTATGATTTCAGTTCGTTGTCATCTGCTACGATAGTAGAATCTGCAATGGTAAAGTAAGGCATTGCTACCAAGCTAAGTTCTGCTGTTTGATTGCGTGCGTTATACAGACTTTTAGCCTCTAAGCTTGTTCCATAAACACCTTTTTTTAATAAACTAGAATATTTGCGTTGAAGTGTTTCAGTTACTAGGTAATCTTCAAATTCTTTCCATTGTGCTTTAGCATTTTCATCAGAACCTTCAGTAACTTGTTTTAAATACCTTTTAACGTTATTCAAATCAAAATTGCCATTGTTAGGGTCTGTAAAAGATTGGCGAATTTGAGGATGGATGTTGTTTCCAAATACCATGTCACTGAGTTCGTCTTCTGTTACTGTAAGACCAAGGCCTTCATATTCTTTGGCCATTAAGAAATCGTTTAAAACCTGATTCCAAGTTTGATCTCTCAATTGATTCTTTGTGTTTTCGTCAATGGTTTCTTGTCCACTACGTTTAAGGTAATTATCGATATTTAGCTGGTATTTGGCATCAAATTCTTTGGCAGAAATCTTTTCACCATCTATCACACCCACATCTGTTACCGGTCCGCCACCAAACAAGCCCATGTTGTTGTTTAATGCATCCGAAATTACAAATAAAGCTAACGCTAGGCCCACGGCGCCAATTGCTAGCCCTGATCTGTTCCTTATTTTTGTTAATATTGCCATCTCTAGTTTTTTAGGAACGGCGAAAATAAGCGGGCTTATGACAAAAGTCAATCTTTATTTTATATTATGGTCCTAAAAAGCATAACTTTATACCAATATGGCAATAAACTATGGCAAATTATATTTGATACCCAACTTTTTGTCTGATGAAAACCAGGACGATTTTATAGCTGGTCAGGTAAAAAGGATGGCGCATCATTTAAATCATTTTGTGGTTGAAAATGAGAAACAAGCAAGGGCTTTGATAAAGCGTCTACATCTCTCTCATGCTCAGGCAGAGCATAAGTTTTGGCTGCTTAATGAGCATACCAAAGACATGGAAGTTTCGGGTTTGTTAAAGAGCCTAGAACAATCAGACGCCGGCATTATTTCGGATGCAGGTTTACCATGTATTGCAGATCCTGGAGCAAAATTGGTGGCGATTGCCCAAACCAAAGGAATTGAAGTAATTCCGCTTCCGGGCGCTAGCAGTATCTTTATGACGCTGATGGCCAGTGGTTTTAATGGCCAACAATTTACCTTTAATGGCTATTTGCCCATTGATAAAGTTCTAAAAGTTAAAAAAATAAAAGAGTTTGAGCAGCTGGTAGCTAGGGGGTTGACCCAAATTTTTATGGAGACGCCTTACAGAAATAACCAGCTTTTTGCCGACCTCGTAGCCAATTTAAAGCCACAAACATTGTTATCTATTGGTTGCAACGTGGGAGGAGACTCGGGTTGGGTAAAAACTAAAACTTTGCAGCAATGGAAACTGCAAGCGCCTGATATTCATAAAATCCCTTGCATCTTTATTTTGGGTATATAAGATATTGATAATTAATATTTTATCCAAAATGCTTTGTAATTTTGAATACATCACCTTTCTTTGAATTTACTTAAATCACCGAAATGAGCTGGTATAAACGTGTAAAAGAAGGGATTACGACCCTAACATCGGAGAAAAAAGCAGTGCCAGATGGTCTTTGGCATAAGTGCAGTAGGTGTAAGAAGACCTTTCTTACAGAAGACCATCAAAAGAACTGTTATGTATGTTCGAATTGTAATTACCATGATAAGGTAGGTTCTCACGAATATTTTGAAATTTTATTTGGAGACAACTTTGTAGAGTTATTTGATAACATATATCCAACAGATCCTTTGACTTTTAAAGATACCAAGGACTATGCTAAACGTTTAAAGGAATCTCAATCTAAAAGCGGGATGACAGACGCTATGCGTGTGGCTGTTGGTCAACTAACTCCAAACCTGAAGCTGGTAGTGGCTTGTATGGATTTTGGATTTATTGGAGGAAGCATGGGAAGTGTGGTAGGCGAGAAAATTGCCCGTGCCATAGATTATGCCCGCGAAAATAGAATTCCATTGATGATTATTAGCAAGTCTGGTGGAGCTAGAATGATGGAAGCTGCCTTTTCGTTGATGCAAATGGCCAAAACATCTGCCAAGCTTGCCTTACTTGGAAAAGCAGGAATACCCTATATTTCTTTACTAACAGACCCAACCACTGGGGGTGTAACAGCTAGTTTTGCTATGTTAGGTGATGTAAATATTGCAGAGCCTGAAGCCCTAATTGGATTTGCAGGCCCTCGTGTGATTAGAGAAACCATCGGAAAAGACTTACCAAAAGGCTTTCAAAGTTCCGAATTTGTGTTAGAGCACGGCTTTTTGGATTTTATCGTTATGCGAACCGAATTAAAAGATAAGCTTAGCAATTTATTGCATATCATGATGAAGGTTCCTGTAGAGTCTGCCACAGAAAATCAATAATATCCTTGGAGCAACACATAACAGCTAAAGAGAAAATCTTAAAGAAGGTAAGACAAGGTTTAATTAATAAATCTAAAGGTACCTTCACAAATCTAGATTTTGAGTCTAGCGTTTTTGTGCATCCTGTTGGGGAAACTCCATCCGAAATGTTTGTGAGGTCTTTTGTTGAGGTGGGCGGAAAATTTGTTTATTGCGACAATCGCTTTGATTGTATAGATAAATTGTTAGACCTAATTGAAGACAGAAAATGGAAGATGCTTTTTTGCAGAGAAGAAGCTATGCAAGAGTTACTTTCTGATAGCGGCATTAACTTCTATCACAAGTCAGAAAACCTTGATAAAATACAAGTTTCAGTAACTGGTTGCGAGGCTTTGTTAGCTAATACAGGTTCTGTTATGGTAAGTAGCATGCATCAAGCGAGGGTAATGAGTATTTGGCCCCCTGTTCATGTAGTTATTGCTTATCGTTCTCAAATTGTAATTGATATGAAAGAATCTTTTCAATTGCTGCGAAATAAATACGGCAGAAATATTCCTTCGATGATCAGTTATATCACAGGTCCAAGTGTTTCAAATGATATTCCACCAGAATCTAATGAGGTAGTATCTGCCACAGTTAAAGGAGCCCACGGGCCTATTGAGCTCATATTATTTCTTATAGACGATCGCAAGAACGACTAATTGATTAGGGATGAAACGGGTATATTTTGCTTCAGATTTTCATCTTGGGATTCCTAACAAAGCCGATAGTTTTTTGCGCGAGCAAAGGATAATAAGGTGGTTAGAACAAATTAAACCTGATTGTGAGGCCTTGTATATCCTTGGCGATATTTTTGATTTTTGGTTTGAATATAAATTAGTAGTACCCAAAGGATTTATTAGGCTTCAAGCAAAAATAGCCGAGTTTACAGATGCAGGTATTGCGGTGTACTTTTTTCATGGCAATCACGACTTATGGCAATTTGGATATTTTGAAGAAGAGCTAGGTGTGCAAGTAATAGCAAATCCTATTTATAAAGACATATTAGGAAAGCGTTTTTATTTAGCACACGGCGACGGTTTGGGGTCGGGTCAAACTAAATTTAAACTCATTTTAGCTATCTACAGAAATTATTTCTTTCAACGCTTATTTGCATTTTTTCATCCTAGCATTGGAATGGGTATTGCAAATTGGATGAGTGCCCAAAGCAAGTTAAAAACCTTTGATGGCAATTTTGATTTTTATGGGGAGAAAGAACACTTAATTGAGCACTGCAGAAGCTTGATCTCTGAAGGAAAATCAGCCGATTACTATGTTTTTGGTCATAGACATCTTCCTATGATATATGAATTAAATGAACATTCGAAATATGTTAACTTAGGTGATTGGATTGGATTTAATACTTATGCTGTTTTTGACGGTAAATCATTAAGCCTTGAGACCTTTGAACAAAAAAATTAAGCTAAGCCTTTTAGTTGCTTTAATGTGGGTTGGCATGGGTTTTAAACCTGCATGGAAACATCTTGCATCGGTAAAAGTGTTACCCAAAATTTTTGAAATAGACAACTTGGGAAACTTCTATCTGATTAATCAGGCCAATCAGCTATATAAATACAACCAAAAAGGAGAGCTGCTGGCCACCTTAAATTATGGGTATTTGGGAAATATTTCTCATTTAGACTGTAGCAATCCCATGGATATTTATTTGTTCTATAAAGAGTTAAATACCTTAGTTTTTTTGGACAATAACCTTGCTTTTCGGGGGAAGATAAATCTATCAGAGCTTGGAATAACTCAAGCTTCTGTTGCTGGTCGGGCTTATGACAATGGCATCTGGGTATTTGATTTGGGTGATTTGCAACTGAAAAAGCTTGATAGAGATGGTAAAGTTGCTCAACAAAGCGGAAATACATTGCAAATTGTGGCGGGAAATCGGATCAACCCAAATGATTTAAAAGACAATGGAAACCAAGTATTTTTAAATGACAGTTCTATTGGAATTATGGTATTTGATGTATTTGCCAATTACACAAAAACTTTAGGAATAAAAGGGGTGACTGATTTTACTGTTACACCAAGGCAGCTTAATTATTTAAAAGAGCATCAAATAATAAGATACCAGCTGGGTTTAAAATCACAAGATACCCTTAGTCTGCCTTCGGAAAGAATTTTACAAGCCAAGCTGTTTCAAAATCAGCTGTATATTGTAGATTCTAATCAATTTAGCCTCTTTACTTTTGAATAGATAACTTATCTTTGTGCCCCATGTTAGAGAAATTAGAGGCAATTTATACAAGATTTAAGCAGGTTGAGGAGCAATTAAGTCAGCCTGATGTGTTAGCAGATATGAAGCGATTTACGCAAATGAATCGTGAGTATAAAGGTTTGCAGCCCATTATTGATAAGTATTTTGAATATAAGAATTTGGTAGGTAATATTCAGAATGCCAGAGAGATCATGCGCAATGAGAAGGATGACGAGTTAAGAGAAATGGCTAAGGCCGAATTAGACGAGTTGGAGCCTAAAGTAGCCCCCATGGAAGAGGAAATTCGAATATTGTTAATTCCGAAAGATCCTGAAGATGCCAAAGATGCTATTTTAGAAATTAGAGGTGGAACTGGCGGGGATGAAGCCAGTATTTTTGCAGGAGATTTATACAGAATGTATATGTATTTCTGCGACAAACGTGGATGGAAAACAGAAGTTGTAGATTTTACTGAAGGTACTGCCGGTGGATATAAGGAGATTATTGTAGAGGTAAAAGGTGAGGATGTATATGGCGTTTTAAAATACGAGAGCGGTGTTCATCGAGTTCAACGCGTACCAGAAACAGAAACCCAAGGCCGTGTGCACACTTCGGCAGCTACTGTTGCAGTTTTACCAGAGGCAGAAGAGGTGGATGTTTACTTAAATCCTGCTGATATTGATATGCAAACAGCCCGTTCTGGTGGTGCAGGTGGACAGAATGTAAACAAAGTAGAGAGTAAAGTGATGCTCACCCATAGGCCTACAGGAATTGTGGTAGTATGTCAGGTAGAACGTACCCAAAATGGAAATAGAGAAAGGGCCATGCAAATGTTACGTTCAAAACTTTACGAAATTGAACTTCAAAAGCATAATGATGCCATAGCCAGTAAGAGAAAAACCATGGTTTCTTCTGGGGATAGATCAGCAAAAATTAGAACGTATAATTATCCTCAGAGCAGGGTAACAGACCATCGTATAGGTTACACAGCTTATAATTTGCCCGAGGTAATGAATGGTAATATTCAAACCTTTATCGACCAATTGCAAGTGGCAGAAAATGCCGAGAAACTAAAAGAAGGTCAGATTTAGCCTAAACGATGGCTCATGATTTTTTGAACTTCGCTATACAATTGAAGAGGATTAAATTTCCTCCAATTAAAGGCATCTAACTCTCCACCAAAATTTAAATAGTAATCAATGTTTGCCGCTCTAAATTCTTGCAGCACATGCTCATGAAAATTAATGGCGGCAATCCATCCGTCTTCCACATCTTGAAACCATTCTTCATAGTATGAATCATCACTGCTATGGAAGTTTAGGATATTTTCACCGATGAGAATAAACTTGTCTATGCCCATATGATTTAATGGCTCAACCACTTCTCTTTTTAAGAACATGATGTCATTGTGAATAGCATCATTCCATTCTCCTATAAATTCAAAGATTGCAAAGCCTTTTTGGTAATTTGCATAGAGAATTTTTACATATAATGTGGGTGATCCAAACTCATCCCATTGAGGGTGAATGGCATAGTTATACACCTTATTTGTAAATTCAAATTCACTATAAATTCGATCGAAAAAAGGAGAATTGGGATCGTTTTCACTTTGATAAATATCCCTCCAACGATAAAATGGTTCTAATTCCTGCATATACGATTTCAAAGATATTATTCATTATTCAAAAAGTTGTTTAAAACAATTTTGGGATATTGTTGTTATATTGCTCGCTCTATGCAAAAGTCTTTTTTTTTACCGTTGCCTGGCGTTGAGCATATCAAGCGAGATTTACCAGCTTCATTGGCATTGTTTATTGTTGCCATCCCACTTTGCCTAGGTATTGCACATGCATCTGGTGCCCCATTATTATCAGGATTATTGTCTGGCATTATTGGTGGATTGGTGGTTGGATATTTTAGCGACTCTAATTTAAGTGTAAGTGGCCCAGCTGCTGGATTAACATCTATTTGCTTAATGGCAATTACTCAATTGGGTAGCTATCAAGGATTGGTTACAGCTGTATTATTTGCAGGATTATTGCAAGTGTTACTTGGAGTCTTAAAAATGGGTTTTGTTTCAAATTATATACCCAGTTCAGTCATAAAAGGCATGTTGGCGGCCATTGGTTTAACACTTATTTTAAAGCAGTTTCCTCATTTAATAGGTTATGATTCAGAACTCATGGGGGTAGAAGAGTTTAACCTAAACGAGCAGGATATGGCCGAGCCGGTTCAAAAGAATGAAAATACTTTTAATCATTTATTTCATGCTTTTAAGTTTATAAACTATCCCATTATGTTAATCGGAATGGCTAGCTTAACTGTATTGGTGCTTTGGGAAATATTGATGGCTAAGCGTTTTAAAATTATCCCAGGTTCTTTGGTAGCGGTTTTGGTTGCTACTGGTATTTCTGGGTTGATCCAAAGCGTTTTTCCCAATGCCAGAATTACAGCAGAGCATTTTGTTTCTGTTCCACCTATTGACTTTAGTGGCGACTTAAGTACAGTATTTATTTTTCCTGATTTTAATATTTTAGGCAATGTATTGTTTTACAAAGTTGGACTAACCATCGCCATTGTTGCTTCTCTAGAAAGTTTGCTATCAATTGAGGCAATTGAAAAATTAGATCCACACAAACAACGTGTCGACCCAAACCGTGAATTATTGGCTCAAGGCATCGGAAATACACTTTGTGGTATTTTAGGAGCTATACCAGTTACAGCGGTAATTGTTAGAGGAACTGTTAATATTTCTGCAGGTGCAAGAACAAAATATTCGGCCATCTTTCATGGTATTTTTATTTTGTTATCCGTATTGTTTTTGGTTTCTGTTATCAATAAAATTCCATTGGCGGCATTAGCAGCAGTGCTTTGTTATACTGGCTATAAGTTGATTAAACCAAAACTGTTTATAGAACAATATCAAAAAACCTACTTGCATTTTATTCCATTTTTGGCCACTATTCTAAGCATTGTTTTAACAGACCTATTGGTTGGTGTTTTAATAGGCTTATTAATATCAACCTTCTTTATAGTCATAGAAAATTATAGGGCACCGGTTTTAAGGGTTTTCGACCTTGGTTTAAGAAAGAAAATTTTGCTCGGAGAAACAGTATCATTTCTTCATAAGCATAAAGTTATTAAGGAGTTAGAAGCGATGGAGCCTGGGACAACCTTAGAAATTGACGGATCGAGGGCTCAATTTATTGACCAAGATATTTTAGATTAT
This sequence comes from uncultured Chitinophaga sp., assembly GCA_964443415.1. GTDB lineage: Bacteria > Bacteroidota > Bacteroidia > UKL13-3 > UKL13-3 > B1. Next base: position 12,219 of record CAYUDC010000008.1, read on the forward strand.
CTTGAAGAGTTTAGAGCTACAAGTAAATACAAAAATATTAATTTAAGAATTATTGGAATAAGCGATATGCAACATCACAACAAAGAACTTAATGCAGAAATAGAAGCCTCTTACGAGAAGCTATTTGTAAATAATAAAAAATGGGTGGATGGCAAACTAAAAGCCGATCCAGAATACTTTAGAAAACTTACAAAAGGCCAAAGTCCAGAGTACTTATTTATTGGTTGCAGTGATAGCCGTGTGCCAGCCAATGAAATTACAGGTACAGACCCAGGCGAAATGTTTGTTCACAGAAACATTGCCAACCTGGTAGTGAATACGGATATGAATATTTTATCGGTGATACAGTATTCAGTAGAGGTTTTAAATGTAAAACATATTATTGTTTGTGGCCATTATGGCTGCGGTGGCGTAAAAGCTGCAATGGACGACCATACGCATGGCTTAATAGATAAATGGCTAAGAAATATCAAGGATGTTTACCGCATGCACGAAGCAGAATTTGATAAAATTGAAGATGACGAACAAAAGCATCGCACCTTGGTAGAGCTAAATGTTAGAGAACAAGTATTTAATTTAATGAAAACCTCTTATGTGCAAAAAAATCGTCAGTTGTATGGCTTTCCTCAAGTTCATGGCTGGGTGTATGATCTTTCTGAGGGTGTTATTAAAGACCTAAAAATTGATGTAGACAAGGATTTAGAGGAGCACCGAATATTTAAAATTAACTAAAAGCATAATTTTCGTAAACTTTTTATCGTTTGTTTGTTTTATTATAATTGAATAATCATATTTGATTATGCGCATTTCGATAACAAACGACGTAAAAGTGATGGTAGAAACTGCCTACCAGAACGACCAGTACACTGCCTACAAGTCGCAGCACATGTTTGCTTATCGTATTACTATAGTCAATCAAGGAGACTTTACTATCAGACTTTTGAGAAGGCATTGGCATATTATTGATTCTGTCTTTGGCCATTCAGAAGTAGAAGGGGAGGGTGTTGTTGGTGTTCAACCTATCCTAGAGCCTGGCGAAAATCACCAGTATGTCTCGGGTTGTGCTTTGGTTTCACCCATCGGAAAGATGTATGGCACTTACCTTATGGAAAGACAATTGGATGGAAAACAGTTTACTGTTGAAATTCCGGAATTTGTTTTAGAAGTGCCTTTCTTAATGAATTAGTGCCGGCAATTGCAGCCTCTAAATGGCACATCATTTCCATTTTTATCAATCATTCTTACTTTTTCCTGCTTTTGATTGAAGAAAATTTGTAGTCTAGCTTGGTTTTTTTTGTATTCGATTCTTTTCTCTAACCAACCTTCTTCGTGGTAATAGAGCCAAGTGCCCACTTTTAGACCATTCTTTAATTTGCCTTTTTCTTTAAGTTTACCATTCGCATAAAAGGCTTTAAAAGTCTCTTTTTTAGCGGTTTGACCCAAAGCGCCCTTGCTAAAAAATAGTGTAAATAGGATGAGGCTTATACCAATTATTTTGTAGTGATTTAAAGGCATTTGGGATTTGGAGTTCGAACTGCAAGTAAATAAAATTCATTAAAAATTAGCTAGCTATTCTCAAAATCAAAAAATATACTATTTTGCGTGCTTAGCAGATTTAAATAGCCAATGATAGTTCACTTAAACGGAAAGCTTTCCCTTAAATCTCCAGCATTTGTAGTAATAGAATGCGGTGGGGTGGGTTATGGTATTCAAATCTCTCTAAACACTTACGATAAAATTGGAGATGTCAAAGAATTAAAACTCTTAACCTATCTCTCAATTAAAGAAGACAGTCACACACTTTATGGTTTTGCAGATGAAGAAGAAAGGCAATTGTTTATTCATCTCATAGGTGTAAATGGTGTAGGAACAAATACTGCAAGGATGATATTGTCTAGTTTAAAACCAGCCGAAATTAAAAGCGCCATCCTCGGTGGTAACTGGACAATATTAAAGACCATCAAGGGGATTGGTCCTAAAACTGCTCAAAGGTTGGTAATTGAGTTGCAAGATAAACTGAAAAAATCTGAATCAACAGATGGGTTACAAACAAACACTTACGTTTCCCCAGCTTTTGAAGAAGCGTTGTCGGCACTCATTACACTAGGCTTTAACAAAAGCGAGGCAGAAAAAAGTTTACTTAAGGTAAAGCAACAAAACCCAGATAGTAGCGTTGAGCAACTTGTCAAATTAACTTTAAAAAATCTCTGAATGGCATAACTTCTACATTGTTAGGTAGCATTAAAATTAAATACGTAAAAATCTTGATCATTCTGGCCTTGCTCATTAGCATTGGGTGGCCGGGAGGACTTCGTTCGGCCCCAAGACGGGTAAGAGATTTTTTTGTTTTGCCACCAGATAGCATTAGTAAAGACACCAGCAAAACCAATCTGCCTTATCCAATTAAAGATAAAAAACCCTATGAAACTCAAGGAAAGAGGCATCCATTAGATTTAAATGACCCTGAGGTTATAAAAAATCAATATAGTTTAGACCCAGAAAACTATAAATACGATAGGTCAACTAAAATTGGTTCATTAGAATATAAGTTACCCTCCTCCAACAATGTTTCAAATCAGTTGCGTGAAGACGGCGCTCGGATCAACCGAGATTATTTTAAACAACGTTCTCAAGCCAATAATTTTACCAAAGGGTCTGGAGTGTTGCCACCCATTAGCATCAACAATAAAATTGTAGATAGGATTTTTGGTAGCGGCGTGATTGATATCAGACCGCGTGGTACAGCCGAGATTATTTTTGCAGGAAATTTCAATAGGGTTCAAAATCCTGCTTTTTCATTAAGACAGCAAAGAACAGGTCAATTCGACTTCCGGCAAAAAATTCAGTTAAATGTTTCGGGCCAGGTGGGCGACAAACTCAAGGTAAATATGAATTACGATACCGAGGCTACCTTTGAGTTTGAAAATCAGATGAAGCTTGATTTTGCCGGCAAAGAAGATGATATTATTAAGAAAATAGAGTTAGGTAATGTAGGCTTGCCTTTAAACACCACGCTAATTCAAGGTAGCCAAAGTCTTTTTGGTATTAAAACCACCATGCAATTTGGAAAGTTAACTGTAACCAGTGTGATTACGCAGCAACGCGGAAAAACGCAGGAAACAGAACTAAATGGAGGAACCACTACTACCAAATTTGATATACAAGGCGATAATTATGACATGAATCGCCATTACTTTTTGGCGCATTATTTTAGAGATAACTATGAAAATTGGTTAAGAAATTTACCTTTTATTGGTTCACCTGTTGTAATTACCCGTGTGGAGGTTTGGGTTACCAATAGAAGTGGTTCATTTGAGCAATCACGTGATGTAATAGGCTTTTCGGATCTGGGTGAAACAGATAAATTAGATAATAAATATTGGAGAGTAAATGGTGGCGTGCCGCTAGGCAATGGCGCGAATAACTTATATGATCCTACCAATTCAAATACCTATTTAAATGGTTTTGGCAATGCGGCAGAGGCGGCCAAATTCAGAGCAAGCTATCAAATAGAAAATAAATTATTAGAGGATTTACCCATCACTGGGTTACGACCGATTTCTCAATATCAAATGGTGAATTTTGCAAGGCAATTAGGCCCTAATGAATTTACTTTTAATCCAAGGTTGGGGTATATATCGTTGAACCAAGCCTTAAATAACGATGATGTTTTAAATGTGGCCTATGAAGGTACCATCAATGGCATACCGTTTAAAGTGGGAGATTTTAGCCAGGATGTCCCTAAAAATATCAATAATCCCGAAGTGCTGTTTTTAAAAATGCTTAAAGGACCTTCTTTAAGGCCAGACCTTCCTATTTGGGATTTGATGATGAAAAATGTTTATTCTTTGGGCTCTTTTAATATACAAGCAAAAGATTTTAGGTTGAACCTAGTGTATGCAGATGATCCAAGCGGAACTGATTTAAACTATTTACCCGTAAGAGGAGAGCCATTAATTAGTAATCTTCCTTTGCTAAATGTGTTTAATGTAGATAACCTCAACTCACAGCAAGAAAGGGTATCCGATGGTTTATTTGATTTTGTGGAAGGTGTAACAGTAAATTCTCAAACGGGTAGGGTGTTTTTACCCACTGTGGAGCCATTTGGAAGTTATTTGGCCGCTAAGTTTAGAAACGACCCAACGCTTGCAACATATTATTGCTTCTTTGCCTTATATGATTCAACTAGATTTTCGGCCATTCAACAGCCCCAGTTTAATAAATTTTTCTTGCGTGGTACCTATCAAGGTTCATCTACCAATGAAATATCATTAGGGTCAACCAATGTGCCAAGAGGCTCGGTAAGGGTTACGGCCAATGGAGCACCATTGGTAGAAAACCAAGACTATATTGTAGATTATAATTTGGGAAGAGTGAAGATAGTGAACTCTGCCTTGTTAAATTCTGGAGCGTCGATTAAAGTATCTTCAGAAAGCAATAACCTCTTTCAAATTCAGCAAAAGAGTTTGATGGGAGCTAGGTTCGACTATAAGTATAACCAAGATTTAATTCTTGGAGGTACCTTCATGTATTTAAATGAAAGACCATTAACTCCTAAGGTGAATATTGGCGAAGAACCAATATCTAATGTAGTGATAGGTGTAGATGGAACCTGGACAAAGCAAAGCAGGACCATCACTAAATTAGTAGATAAATTACCATTTATAGAAACAAAAGAGCCCTCAAGTGTTACCATTTCTGGTGAATACGCACGATTGATTCCAGGGGTTCAGAATGCCTTGAGCCAAGGTGGTACTGCTTATTTAGACGACTTTGAGGGAGCCGAAACGCCCTTTGACTTAAGGATGGGAAATGGTTGGGCTTTGGCAAGTACCCCTCAAGGACAGCCTGATAATTTTCCAGAAGGAGTGGCGCTTAATAGTTTAGAGTATGGGTTTAAACGCGCAAATCTTGCTTGGTACACCATTGCATCTACCTTTTACAGAAATGATGCTTTTACACCAGACCATATTCAAAGTGATCCAAGTATATTGTCTAACCATGCTTCCCGCGAGGTACTACAACAAGATGTATTTAGAAGAAAGCAAATTCAACAAGGTTTACCTACTACCTTACCCACTTTCGACTTATCATTCTTTCCTAAAGAACGCGGTCCATACAACTACAATGTAAACGACCTAAATGCAGATGGTACACTAAATAATCCTAGGTCTAATTGGGGTGGTATTATGCGAAAAATAGACCAAAATGATTTTGAGCAGGCCAATATTGATTATATCGAAATGTGGGTTATGGATCCTTTTGCAGATAAACCTGCCAGTGTAGACAGAGGTTACTTATACATCAATCTTGGAAACATTTCCGAAGATATTCTTAGGGATAATAGACGTGTTGCAGAAAATGGATTGCCAAAAAATAACAATCAAGACCAATTAGAAACAGCAGATACTACGGCTTGGGGAAGGGTACCAAGATTGCCTGTGATTAATTATGCGTTTGACGCCGACCAAAATATTAGAGCCAATCAGGATATAGGATTGGATGGATTTAATGATGAGGGGGAGAGAGAATTTTTTGGTCCAGCTTATGTTCAACAAGTGTTAAATAAGTTTGGTCCTACCTCTACCGCTTACATTAAGGCTAGTTCCGATCCATCCAATGATAATTACCATTATTATTTAGGACCCGACTATGATGATAGTACTTTTAATGTAATTGAACGTTACAAGAGATACAATGCTCACCAAGGTAATTCTCCTACTGCAGAGCAATCTCAACAAATCGCAGGTTTCCCTACAGCTGCCACCAATATTCCAGATAATGAAGATTTAAATAGGGATTATACCGTAAATGGGGTAGAAGAGTACTTTCAATATAAAATAGAAATTGCCCGCGACGCCTTTGTGATCGGTAGAAATTTTGTAACAGACACTTTAACTGCTTCTGTTAAATTTAACAATGGAGATAGGGCTTTAGAAAAATGGTATCAACTCAAAGTGCCAATTAGAGAGTTTGAAAGAAAGGTAGGAGAGATCAACGATTTTAAATCCATTCGATTTATCCGTGTTTATATGCGGGGTTTTGAAGAACCCACTGTGTTAAGATTTGCAACCATGCAATTGGTAAGAGCAGATTGGAGGAAATATCTAAATAACTTAAAGATAGGTGGTGAACATAGACCCATAGACCCAACCGATAATACGCAGTTTGTGGTTTCTACGGTAAATATTGAAGAGAATGCAGAAAGAAAGCCTATTAAATATGTTGAACCTCCAGGCATTCAGCGTGAGGTGGATTTTAGTTCACCAAACCCTATCAGTCAGAATGAGCAATCGCTTAGCTTATTAACTTGTAATTTAAAAGATGGGGATGCCAGGGCTGTTTTTAAAAATTCGAATGTTGATTTACGACAGTACAAGAGACTAAGGATGTTCTTGCATGCAGAAGGTTCTGAAATAAAAAATGGTGAGTTAACGGCCTTTATTCGTTTTGGAACCGACCTTACAAGTAATTATTATGAATATGAAATTCCATTAAGTATTACGCCATTTAATTCTTCAGACCCAAGAGCTGTTTGGCCACTGGAAAACGAAATGGACATCATCTTGGAAGAGTTTATCAATACTAAAATTGCTAGAACAAATGCTGGATTTGCATTTACTGCTCCTTATTCTAGACAAGTTGGTAATGGCACCTATACTGTAGTAGGTATGCCAGATTATAGCCAAGTAAGAACCATGATGCTGGGTGTTAGAAACCCAAAGAGAAGACCCGGAAGCACCACAGATGATGGATTGCCAAAGTGTGCAGAGGTTTGGTTTAACGAACTTCGTATGACCGAGTTTAGCACACGTGGTGGAGATGCTGCGGTTGGTAATGTAAGAGCCAAATTAGCTGATTTTGGAATGGTGCAGGTAAGTGGTTCGTATAGAAGTGTAGGATATGGAGGAATAGACAAAAAGTTGCTCGAAAGAAATTTAAGTGATGATTACTCTTACGACCTTCAAACCAATTTTGAATTGGGAAAATTCTTTCCAAAGAAATCAGGCATATCAATACCATTCTTTTTCTCTTATGGTAATACCTTAATTAGGCCATTTTACAATCCATTAAATCCAGATACGCGATTACAAAAAGAGATTGATGAAACTACTAATCAAGAAAGATCAGACCAGATTAGCAGGGCTGCGGATGATTTTGCACTTCGAAGAAGCTTTAATTTTACCAATGTAAGAAAAAATAGAATGGGCAATAAGCAAGCTTTCCCTTGGGATGTAGAGAATTTTAACTTTACCTATTCTTACACAGAAACCTTTAGGAGAAATCAAACCCTTGCCTTTAATTCTCTAAAGAATTACAAAGGTATTTTAGGGTATAATTACACGTTTGTAAACAAGCCTGTTGAACCATTTAAGTTTATTAAGAATAAGAATTTAGAACTCATTAAAGACATTAACTTTAATTATTTACCTGCTAGTTGGGGCTTTAGGGTAGAAGCAGATAGAAGGTATGGTGAGTTATTAAATAGAAATAATGACAGCCGAGAAACAGAATTGCCGATTCTTTTCGACAAAATGTTTACCATGCGAAGAAACTATGAGTTTAGGTATGATTTAACCCGAAACATCAAGCTAAACTATAATGCTACAGCAGATGCAAGGGTGGATGAACCCAATGGTAGAATTGCTGAAGACACCCCTGAAAAACGCGATACTATTCGTCAAAACTTTTTAAATGGAGGACGATTAACAAGGTATGACCAAACAGCACAAGCAAATGTAAACATCCCTATTAATAAGATTCCATACATGCAGTGGGTTAGCCAGGCAACTTATAATTATAATGTAAATTTCCTTTGGACACAAGCACCTCCTGCTGCCGATAGTTTGGGAAATACGATACAAAATTCTCAGCAGCAACAATGGAACCTCAGCTTGAACTTTGTGCAGTTGTATAATAAATTTGGAATTTACAGGCGAGTGACAAATCCAAAGGCCGCATCCCAAAGGCCAAAAAGTGGTCAAACGATCAATGCTGCAGACGTCAAAGAAGACAGTAAGGATAAGAAGAAAAAAAAGGGAGAGGAAACAAGCAAAAAGATATCACCTTGGATTGCATATCCAGTAAGACTTATTACTAGTGTTAAAAATGTAAGCGGAAGTTATTCAACTACGGCAGGTTCTATATTGCCTGGCTTTAATCCAACCCCGCAATACCTTGGGCAAAACTTTGCTTCAAATGGCCCTGGTTTCGATTTTATCTTTGGACTCCAAGATCCTGACTATCGATTTAAAGCAGCCCGAAATGGCTGGGTTAGCAATGATCCTAGGGTGGTTAGCCCTTACGTGCAAAACTACCAAGAGGCCATCAATGCTAGAGGTATGCTTGAGCCTATTGAGGATTTTAGAATAGAATTATCTGCTAATAAAAGTTATTCTAGAAGCTACACTGCTTACTTTAGGTTCGACCCTGATAGTAATGGAGGAATTTACAGAGATTTTGGTAATCCAATTGAACAGGGTAGTTATAGCATGAGCTACAGTATCATTCGTACTGCTTTTTCTAAGGAAAATGAAAATGGAATCAGTGAAGTTTTCCAACAGTTTGAAAGAAACAGAATTGATATTGCAAGAAGATTGGCAGAGCAGAAGGGGATAGCCATTCCCTCTGATACATTTCCAGAAGGATATGGTCCATACCAACAAGATGTATTGATTCCAGCCTTTCTGGCAGCTTATAAAGGAGTTTCTGCCTCAAGTGTGGGCTTGTCTGCGTTTCAAAATCTACCAATTCCCAATTGGCGTGTTACTTATAATGGTTTAAGTAAATTGGAGTTGGTAAAGGAGTTTGCTTCTAACATCAATATTCAACATGGTTATACCAGTAACTATAATATTGGTGGGTTTCAAACAGTGATGGACACCGCCAGAAACACCACGCTTAACTCAGATTTTGCGCCAAATTTGGTAATAAGGCAAATTACCATTACCGAGCGCTTTAGTCCATTATTAGGGATTGATGTTACTTTGGTAAACAACATGAACTTTAAGTTAGGTTATAATAAAGATAGAACCTTAAACTTTGCCTTAGGAAATCGTCAGTTGAACGAACAAATGGGTGAAGAGATTACTTTTGGATGGGGTTTTAAAACCAATCAACTTAAAATACCATTTAAGGTAAATGGCCGATACAGACAACTAGAAAACGATATTAACTTTAGATTTGACTTTGCCATTAGAGACAATCAAACAAAAGTTAGAAACTTAGATTTACCTAGTAATGACCCTGTATTAGGACAAAGGGTTATCAGCATTAAGCCTACCATAGACTATAATATCAATGAGAAATTGGTCTTACGTATTTTCTTTGATAGAAGAAAAACAACCCCATATACCTCAAATTCATTTCCAACCATTATCACAAGTGGGGGCTTTTCTGTAAGGTATACCATTCAATAGTTATGGAGTTTATTGACCCGAAGATTCAAGAATATTGCGATTTACATAGTTCGGAAGAACCGGAATATTTAAAAAAATTATCCCGATTTACTCATGCAAAAGTGCTACAGCCTCGCATGTTAAGTGGGCATTTTCAGGGAAGGCTTTTGGCATTGTTAAGTAAAATGATAAGACCTAGTAGCATTCTAGAAATTGGAACATATACGGGGTACTCTGCATTGTGCTTGGCAGAAGGTCTTAATGACGGTGGAAAGCTGATTACAATAGATGTGAATCCAGAATTAGAAGAGGTGATTCATCATCATATCCAATTGGCAGGTATGCAAGATAAAATTCAGTTTATCGTAGGCGATGCCTATCAAATTATTAGAACCCTGCCTCAAACTTTTGATTTAGTTTTTATAGATGCCGACAAACAAAACTATCAGAGATATTTCGACTTGGTAATTGATAAGTTAAATCCTGGTGGTATTATCTTGGCAGACAATGTGCTTTGGAGCGGTAAGATTATCGACGAAAAATCGATGCAGAAAGATAAGGACACAATAGCCTTGCATCAGTTTAATGAATTTACCTCTAAAGACCATCGTGTAGAGGCATTGCTTTTGCCTATAAGAGATGGAATCATGGTTTTGAGAAAGAAGTAATTAGTGATTAATGAGCAGCTGTAAATAGAATTTTGGGCTTCTTAATTTAGCGCGCATATCCAGGTCTTCGAACATGCAACTAATGGTTTCTCTAAGGGTTTTGTTTTTATTGGCTTTATTCACCACAAAATTAAATAGCCAAGGATATTTCACCAATTTTTGCATGGTATGACTTAGCTTAAGTTCGTCCCATTGTTTATGATAAAATATTTTGTCGTAAGAAGTATTAAATTCAGCATCGAACCGATTGGCAGCAATGGCTTGCTCTATATGTGCGGCAGCCAACATTCCACTATACATAGCATTTCCGATTCCTTCTCCTGTAAACGGGTCTATAAGGCTAGCAGCATCACCGGTTAGTAAATAGTTATTACCGCTTATTTTTCTTTGTTTTGACCCAAGAGGAAGGCCCCAACCTTCAATTTTACCAATTAACTTGGCATTTTTAAATCTGTCTTTGATGCTAGGGTTTTGCTCGATGGCCCTTAACATATCTGCTTTTAGGTTAATACGTTTTTTGCTAACGGTATCACTTAACATACCTGCGCCAACGTTGGCTTGGCCATTGGGTAATGGAAAAATCCAGAAATAGCCTGGCAATAATTCATTTAAAAAATGAAGTTCAATAAAATTTTGAGGATGTAAGTCGGTTACACCTTCATAGTAAGCCCTGATACCTGCGCAATAATGCAAATTCTCTTTCTTAATATTGCCTAATTGTTTTCCTAGAATACTTCTATCACCTTCTGCCCCAACCACCATTTTCACTTGGTCGAATCTAATTTCTTGGCCATTTTGTTTGCAAATTAGGTTAATACCATCGGCGTTTGGTTCAACCCGTAATAATTCTGTTTGATCCAAAACATTGGCGAAGTTTCTGTCTAATTGCTCAAAAAGACTATTATCAAAATCCATCCTTTTACTGATAAATCCGGGGGCATGAGATTCTTTGCTCATGTCGCTTTTAAACGGAATGTCAATTGATTTGCCATTTGGAGCTACAAATTTCACTCCCCAACTTGGCAGAAAATGTTCACTTTCTTGGGTGTATTTTTCAAGTAAACCATTGTTTAGTTGTTTTAAAACATACACCACTTTTCCGCTAAGTGCATCACCACATACTTTATCTCTAGGAAATTTTGATTTTTCTATAATCGTATGAGGAATGCCTGCCTTACTAAGAAACATGGAGGTTGCGCAACCAGCAGGGCCTGCGCCAATGATAAATATCTTGGATTCGTTGTTTAAACTCATATAGGATTTCCGCGTAAGGAACTGTGGCCGAAAATAGGTGATTAGGCACTTTGAAACAATTTAGTCATTGTAATTTAGGGCTTGCCATAAAAAAAATAACAGTGACAATCTGTCAATGGCTTAATTTTTGGTATTTTCGTATCCATACTTATGACCAATCAATTTAATTCATTTGCACCCGAATCAAAAGTATGGATATACGGCTCGGATAGAAAACTCACCGAGAAGGAGTGTTTAGAAATACAAACTGAGCTAGATTTATTTACACAAACATGGACTGCCCATCAAATGCAGCTTCATGCCAAGGCGGCTGTTTTAGAAAATTTTTTTGTGGTTATAATGGTAGACGAAACCCAAGCACAAGTAAGTGGGTGTGGAATTGATAAGTCGGTAAATTTCATGCAAAAACTGGGTAAGTCATTTAACATAAACTTTTTTAACAGACTATTGGTTTATGTAGATACAAAGCAAGAAGTGTTGGCTATGTCGGCACAAAAAGCAATTGATGCTATTGATAATGGTAGCATTCATTTAAATTCCTTGATTTTTAATCCATTGGTTCAAACCAAATCAGACTTTGAAACAAATTGGAAGATAGAATTGAAGGATTCTTGGTTAAAAACTAAATTGGCAAAAGCTATTTAAGAAAATAAAATTTATAAGATGTCAGAAAACAATTCAACGAATAAAGGGGCTGAGAACCCAGGTAATAAAAAGCCTAAGATGCCTCCCATGGTACCAAAGTTTAACTTCTATTGGATTTACGGAATCATAGCGGTTGTTTTTATTGCCCTGCAATTTGCTCCTAAAGATGCCGCTCTAAAATCTAGTAAGACTAAGTTTTTTACCGAAATGCTTCCTTCACATGATGTAGAAAAGGTGGTTATTGTAAATAAAGAGCGTGTAGAAATTACCATTAAAAAAGAAGCATTAAAGAACGAAAAGTATTCCGATTTAAAGGCAAGAACAGGAATATTTGCTACAGATATGGGGCCGCATTACTTCTTTGAAATTAGTGATGTTGGTAGTTTTGAAGAAGATTTAACTAAAAGACAAGAAGGTTATCCAGCAAACGAAAGATTGATTGCTGAATCTCTCACCCAGCACAATTATGTAGGAGATATAGTTGGCTGGCTGTTACCATTTGCTCTTTTAATAGCATTATGGATGTTTGTTATGCGCAGAATGGGCGGTGGCCCTGGCGGCGGCGGTCAGATTTTTAACATAGGCAAAAGCAGGGCTCAGTTGTTTGATAAAGACTCTCATGTGAATATTACCTTTAAAGATGTAGCAGGTTTAGATGAAGCAAAAGTAGAGGTGATGGAAATTGTTGATTTCCTAAAAAATCCAAAAAAGTACACCAACTTAGGAGGCAAAATTCCAAAAGGCGCCTTATTGGTTGGGCCTCCAGGAACTGGTAAAACCTTGTTAGCAAAGGCTGTAGCAGGTGAAGCAGGTGTGCCATTTTTCTCTTTATCAGGATCGGATTTTGTAGAAATGTTTGTTGGTGTTGGCGCTAGCCGAGTAAGAGACTTGTTTAAACAGGCAAAGGAAAAGGCACCTTGTATTATTTTTATTGATGAAATTGATGCTGTTGGAAGAGCCAGAGGAAAGAATTTGGTTCAAGGAGGAAACGACGAAAGAGAAAATACGCTAAACCAACTGTTAACAGAGATGGATGGTTTTGCTACCGACCTTGGTGTTATTATCCTAGCGGCTACCAATAGGCCAGATATCTTAGATTCTGCTCTTTTGCGCCCAGGTAGATTTGATAGACAAATATCTATTGACAGGCCTGATTTAAATGGAAGAGAAGAGATTTTTAAAGTACATCTTAAGCCAATTAAAATTGGAGATGGCGTTGATTCTAGAAAATTAGCTGTTCAAACAGCTGGATTTGCAGGTGCGGATATCGCTAATGTATGTAACGAAGCTGCTCTTATTGCGGCGCGTAACAGCAAGACAGCGGTTGATATGAAAGATTTTCAGGATGCTATTGATAGAATCATTGGCGGATTGGAAAAGAAAAATAAGATTATTTCTGCCGAAGAAAAGCAGATTATCGCTTACCATGAGAGTGGTCATGCCATTTCGGGTTGGTTCTTAGAAGGAGTAGACCCATTGGTAAAAGTGAGTATTGTTCCTAGAGGCGTAGCTGCATTAGGGTATGCTCAGTATTTACCTAAAGATCAATATTTGTATACCACCGAACAATTAGAAAACATGATGTGTATGACACTAGGTGGTAGGGTGGCAGAAGACATCATCTTTGGTAAGATTAGCACAGGAGCTCAAAACGACTTGGAGCGTGTAACCAAAATGGCTTATGGTATGGTTACCATGTATGGGATGAATGCTGTGATTGGAAATGTGAGTTTTTATGATGGCAATCAAGAGTATGGATTTACAAAGCCATACAGCGAGAAAACCGCAGAATTGATTGATATCGAAGTAAGGAATATCATCTCTAAGTGCTATGCTCGAACCAAAGAACTCCTTATTTCGAAAAGAGATAAGTTGGAAGAGTTGTCGCAGATTTTGTTAAAACGCGAAATTTTGTTGCAGCACGATCTTGAAGAAATCCTAGGGCAAAGACCACATGATGTTCAGACAGAAGATACTTCAGCAACTATCGTTGATTCTCAAATAAATGACAGCCATGTTGTAGAAACTCAACCAGAAAATCCTGCTTAACTCAATCTGAAATTAAAAGTTTGGTAATTTGTTATATTTATGCTTATTTAGTATATCATATTAAATAAGCATAAATGGATTCAGAAATTAAGTGTCCAAAGTGCGAAGCACAGGATGTAATTAAGAGTGGTATTTTAAAAAACAGGCAGCGCTATAAGTGTAAAGCGTGTCAATATTTTTTTACAGTAAATAAACTAGGGAAGCGCATTGATAACTATTATGTTACCAAGGCGCTTCAACTGTATATAGAGGGCTTAAGCTTCAGAGAAATCGAACGGCTTTTAGGCATCAGCCATGTGAGTGTAATGAATTGGGTTAAACAATACGGTTTGAACCGACCTGAAAAAAGCCAGTATCATCCTACTTATAAAATTCTTAACCATACCGAATTGGTTGAGTACATGAAAAACAAAGAAAATTTAAAGGGTGCTGGCTCTGTAATCACAGAACTAGGCGACAAGTTTATGATGATTAAGTGGGAGCGTTTCCGCAATTGATAAGGTTTTGAGCATCATAAATATTTCAAATTAACAAATAGCTATCCATGAGTATACTTATTTGATTTTCCTTTTTCATCTTCGATTTACCAAACAAACAAAATCAAGATGAAGAAAATTTACTCACTCAGTTTTTTACTTGCCTTGTTGTGGCTTATGTCTATGCAACTATTAGCGCAAGGTTCAGGTAGTTATGGAACGGGAATAAAGATTCCATTAGATACTACAGGACAAAAGTTTATCAGATTTATTAATTGGCATCAATTCTGGATGCGTTCATCGCAGTACAACCCTGGTTCTACTGTAAATGGTGAAGCACAGGCCTCTGGAATAGACTTTGCCATTCGTCGTTCTCGTTTTTTGTTTTATACCCAGATGAATTCGAGGTTTATGATTTTAACCCACATTGGTATAAATAATCAAACTTTGGTAGGTGGCGGAGGTTTGGGTCAAGCAGCCAATATTGGAAATACCAGTCCAGATGGTAAGAAGCCACAAATTTTTATTCATGAGGCTACTGCAGAATTTAATGTAGATAAAAAGAAGTTAACCCTTGGAGGTGGCTTACATTATTGGAATGGTGTGTCGAGGATGGCCAATGCCTCTACGCTTAATTTTATGACTTTGGACGCCCCAATTTTTAATTGGGCCAATATCGACGCTACCGATCAATTTGCGCGTATGATGGGTTGGTATGCAAAAGGCAAATTAGGTAAATTCGATTATCGTTTGGCCTATAATGTACCATTTGCCATTCCTTCCAATAATGGCCTTACAAGATTGGATACAAATGCTGCAAAAAATAATATAGTGAATGCTTCATACAGAGGCATTGGCGGTGCCAAACCTGCAATCCAAGGGTATTTTATGTATCAATTTTGGGATCAAGAAAGTAACTTATTGCCTTATATGGTTGGATCTTATGTAGGTACTAAAAAGGTTTTCAATTTAGGAGCAGGTTTTTTTCATAATTCAGATGCCATGTGGGCAGCCAAGTCTAATGGAACTAGATGGGATACCATCAGACAAAATTGTTTTATCTGGGCGGTAGATGCCTTTTTGGATAAACCATTGAATAAAGAAAAAGGAACGGCTATTACAGCTTATTTATCTTACAACAAGCATTATATGGGGGATAATTATGTAAGAAACATTGGTATCTCAAATCCAGCTAATGGACTAGCTAAATCTGGTACTACTTTTAGCGGCACAGGTAACGCTTTTCCAACCGTAGGCACAGGTGATATTTTTTATGCGCAGGCTGGCTATGTTTTTCCAAAAACAAAAGTTGGTAAGTTTCAATTGATGGGGGATATAACCTATGCCAACTATGAGAGAGTTACCAATGCGGTAGTTATTCCAGACCTAGGTTTAAACTGGTACATCGAAGGACATAATGCAAAAGTTACGCTTAATTATAGATCACGTCCTGTGGTGGATTATGTAGATGCCACAAAAACTTATGGAGCTTTAGAAACCACCGAGCGCAAAGGGGAAGTGGTAGTTCAACTTCAAATTTATTTATAAAATAATACGACACATAAATATGACAATGGAAATTGAAAAGCCATCAACCATCTGGAAGGTGATTGGGGCATCGAGTGTAGGAACCCTCATTGAGTGGTATGATTTCTACATTTTTGGAAGTTTAGCGACCATTTTATCCAAGCAATTCTTCCCAGAAGATCAAGGCACAGCAGCCTTATTGTCTACCTTGGCAATATTTGCTGCAGGTTTTATAGTAAGACCATTTGGGGCTTTGGTATTTGGACGTTTAGGTGATTTGTTGGGGAGGAAGTTTACCTTTTTATTAACCCTAGTTTTAATGGGTGGATCTACTTTTGCCATTGGATTGGTACCAGGATATAAAACCATTGGTATTGCAGCCCCTCTTTTAATTTTATTTCTAAGATTGGTTCAAGGCTTAGCTTTAGGAGGCGAATATGGCGGTGCAGCTACCTATGTGGCAGAACATGCTCCTATCAAACGCAGAGGTTATTTTACGAGTTGGATTCAAACAACTGCCACACTTGGATTATTCCTTTCGCTGGGTGTCATTCTTTTTACCAGAAGCACCTTGGGCGTTGACACTTTTAGTGATTGGGGATGGCGTGTACCGTTCTGGGTTTCTATCCTTTTGGTAGTAGTTTCAATTTATATACGTCTGAAAATGCAAGAGTCGCCTCTTTTTGCCAAAATTAAGAAAGAAGGAAAAATCTCAAAGAACCCATTAAAGGAAAGTTTTGGCAATAAGACCAATCTTAAAATGGTGCTACTTGCTTTGTTTGGCGCGGTCATGGGACAAGGTGTAGTATGGTATACAGGGCAGTTTTATGCTCAGTCTTTTATTGAGAACACCTGTAAAATAGATTTTGAACAGTCTAGAACTATCTTGCTTTGGGCCATTGTTTTGGCAACTCCCTTTTTTATTCTTTTTGGTTGGCTAAGTGACATAATTGGAAGAAAGTGGATTATGATGGTGGGTATGTTATTGGGTATACTAACCTACAGACCGATTTATCAAACATTTTTAGATGATACTAGCGCAAATAATAAGCGTGCTGAATTGTTAGATTCACAGCCTGGTGTTAAAGACCAATGGGCGGTTTTGGATAGTAAGAATCCTCAAAGGGTTTTTGTGATAAGCAAAGTTGATTCTGTTTATCAGGATGGTTCGGTGTTTAAATATACCACAACCGATACTTTACAATTTACCACAGCCATTGCTCAAGCAGGAGTTATCTCTTATGCAAATGGCAGCGATAGCACCTCTTTTGTTAATTTAAGTGTAAAAGGATCAGAAAGCAAAGAAGTGTATGTGGGAACCATTAGCGCTGCCTCTTTAAAGCCTGCTGTGGCGGTTGAGAAAACTATGGGCAGTGGTATCTTTTGGAAAATGATTGCTTTAATCTTTATCCAAATTGTTTATGTTACTATGGTTTATGGTCCTATTGCTGCCTTTTTGGTAGAGTTATTCCCAACCCGAATTAGATATACCTCTATGTCGTTGCCCTACCATATAGGAAATGGTGTATTTGGAGGTTTAGTGCCGTTTTTAAGCACCTTAATTATTGAATATACCAAAACACCTGAAAATCCAATGGGTTCGCCTTTGGCTGGTTTATGGTATCCAATTGGTGTTGCCGCAGTTTGTTTGTTAATTGGAGTTTTATACTTATCAAACAAAATTGATGAAGATGTTTCGGATGATGAAAATGAATTTATACACGCTTAAAGAATAGAATTATGAATCAGATAAGAAGAATACTAGGAATTGTTTGGATAGCGCTTGGTCCATTGGCCATCTATTTTATGGTATCTCAAGCTTTGTTAAAAGTAAGTGCTGCCAACAGTAAAATTTCTGCAGCTGTCAATGAAGCAGCTAAATCTGCGGCAGAGGCTGCTAAGTTAAACATCCAGATGCAATGGGGTATTATCATCCTCATTTTTGTGCCCATTGCCTTTGGGCTTATCATATTTGGGCTCTATAGTCTCAAAGGAGAGTATGATAGGGTAGAATAAAAAAAGGGGGCCGCAGGCCCCCTTTTTTATTTATGGAAATTTAGGAAATTTCTTGAAGTCGGGTTTGCGTTTTTCTAAGAAGGAGTTCTTACCCTCTTTGGCTTCATCACTTAGATAATAAAGCAAAGTAGCATTTCCTGCTAGTTCCTGAATTCCGGCTTGGCCGTCTAACTCTGCATTAAAGGCGCTTTTTAGCATACGTAAGGCAATAGGGCTCTTATCCATCATTTTGCGACACCATTCAATGGTAGTGTCTTCCAACATTTCTAAAGGAACTACTTTATTAACCAATCCCATATCCAAAGCTTCTTGGGCATTATACTGGTCGCATAAGAACCAAATTTCTCTGGCCTTTTTCTGTCCAACAATTCTGGCTAGATAAGAGGCACCAAATCCTCCATC
The DNA here is from genome assembly GCA_964443415.1 of uncultured Chitinophaga sp. Lineage (GTDB taxonomy): Bacteria > Bacteroidota > Bacteroidia > UKL13-3 > UKL13-3 > B1. The sequence continues at coordinate 30,654 of CAYUDC010000008.1, forward strand.
AAAACTGCCCACCTTTGGGCCAGTTTGTCCAAATTTGGCATTTTCGGCAGCAATACTTAAATCGCAAATTACATGTAAAACATGTCCTCCACCAATTGCCCAGCCAGCCACCATGGCTACCACTGGCTTGGGAATTCTTCTTATTTGCATTTGCAAATCCAATACATTTAATCTTGGTACCCCATCATCACCCACATAGCCTCCATGACCGCGCACACTTTGATCGCCTCCACTGCAAAAGGCATTTCCTCCTTCGCCTGTTAAAATTACACAATATACATTCTCGTCTTGGCGCGCTAATTCCATGGCCTCGCTCATTTCTTTTACAGTAAGTGGCGTAAAAGCGTTGTGTACTTGAGGTCTATTGATGCTTATTTTAGCAATACCATCATAAAATTGAAACAGAATTTCTTTGTACTCTTTAATGGTTTCCCAAGGATATTTTGATTGCATATTCTTTATCTATATTTAGTCTAACAAATCACTAAGAATCTAGTTTGATATTTAAAAACCTTTGTATGTCTTGCAAAGCATTATGAGCAGGAAAGTTAAGCTCTATTACACTTACCACATTGTTTTTTTCGGTTTGAACCAATGTTTGATTTAGCGTTTCATAATTATTTGCTGTCAAATGCAATACATCATAGGAGTCGCAAATTTTTTGAATCGAACGACGGTTGGGAGTGGTAAAAAATGGCAACTCATTGGGGTGTTTGGATGGGCCATCAATCCAGTTAAATATATTTCCACCCTGATTATTTAGTACTATTACCTTTAAATTTCCGGGCAATTGATTACACCAAAAGGCATGTTCATCGTATATAAAAGATAGATCGCCAATGAGCAAATAGACCAATTTCTCTGGCTTTGCAATGGCAGCCCCTACTGCGGTGCTCAGGCTACCGTCTATTCCACTGGTACCTCTATTACAATATACTTCTAAATCTGTTCTATTTAGGGTATTCCAGCTTACCCATCTAATGACAGAGCTATTACCCACCTGCACTATACTATTTGGTGCAAGCTTAGCTAATACATAGTAAATGCTGCTTGGTTCACACCATAATTTTTGTTGATGAAAATGAGATATTTTAGATTCTACTGACTCATCCAATTGCTTCCATTGGTTAAAGTAAAAGTTACTAATCTCAGAAGTTTCTACTGATTGCTTGGATATGGAGCTGAGATAGCTGGTTTCGCTAGCACATAAAAGATGGGTCATGTTGCCCCAAGTGTCAATAGGTTCATCCGATGATTGAAGCCTAAAGTGCCAAATGGGTTGAATAGATTTAAGCCATTGTTTAAGCGATTTGGATATCATTGGGCCACCAAACGACAACAGGATATCAGGCTCAAGGGCTTTTAACTGCGTTTTATTTGCAGCTTTAAACAGCATATCAAAATGCAAAATGTTCTTAGACAGATGCAAGTTCGAGGTAATATCCGAAATCACCACCACTTGATGCTGTTGGCACAAAGTTTCTAGTGCTTGTATAAGCGCTGGAGAGAGTTGCATTTGCCCTAAAACAATCAGTCTCTTTTGGCTATGGCGCCAGGCTGCCATAAATCCTTCGAAATTGGGCAATTGAATGGCTCCCCTTTTTAAAAGATTTAAGGGGCCTACAGGTGGATAATTTACTTTCTCTGAAAAGTTGTATAAAGGTTCCCTTAGAGGTACGTTAATGTGTACTGGTCCAAAACCTTTTTCGGATAAGCAGGTTTCGAGTGCATTACTTACAATTCTATCTGTAAGTAGGAAGTCTGTATTGTCTTCATCATAACAAAGCAACTCGTGACTACCCAGCACATGTTTTCCAAAAACGCCCTTCTGCATGATCATTTGTCCATCTTGTTGATTTAGCAATTCTGGTGGGCGATCTGCAGAAAGCACCAATAAAGGAATTTTTTGGTAATAGGCTTCTGCAATGGCGGGAAAAAAGTTAAGGGTTGCAGTACCAGAGGTGCAAATGAGCACTACAGGTCTGTGCTCTTGTTGTGCTATTCCCAATGCAATAAAACCAGCACTTCTTTCATCAATCACGCTGATGCACTTAAATTCTGGATGTTGCGTAAATGCATATACCAAGGGTGCTGAACGGCTTCCTGGACAAATAATTACATTTTTAACCCCATATTGGGCGCAGACCTCTGCTATTTTAAATACATGCTGTTGCAATGGTTATTCAATTGGCGTGCAATAATACTAAAAAAGTGCACAATGCTACCAAGTTAGTCTTTAATCATTTGTTGTTTAGCCTGTTTTGGGTCAGACCAAAACACATAAAGGAAATTTAAAATTGTAACTAAAACATTAAGTTTATGCCAAGGTTTATTCCGAATTTTCTGGCGTTCGGGTGGTCGTGGTAGTTTAACCTATGTACCAATCCAATGGAGGCAATTTTAAAGATATTTTCAATGCCATAGCCAAATTCTACATACGGCTCATAATGGTCGAAGGTATAAATGGGAGAAGTTGGCTTGCCTTCTGTGGTAAAACTGGCATTTGCCCTTAAGTTGCTGCTAGAGATGGCGCCATAGGCAGCCTTGAGGTTGGCATAATTTCTAAGTTTTAATTTGTTTAAATAGGGAATATGGTTAAAAAATGCTCCTTCGAAGTGTTGTGTGTAATTTGAATGGATGAATATATCACTGATAAATTCGTAGTTATTCATCAAGCTATAGTTATAATCACTATAAATAAAACTTTCGTTTCCTCTGGCTACGTCGAGCAAGGGATAGGGTAAGGCGCCAAAGATTTTACCGGCATATACATACCAATCTGCATTTCCTGCCCAAGAAGTATGCATGTGATGAGATACAATTAAATTAAATTTATCATATTCAAAATTACTGCCTGCCAAACCTTTTAACCCGCGCTGATAGCTAAAAATAACCACTGGTAATTTGGCCCTTTCTACCCTAAATCTGTCATGCCCTCTAGAAATCATGATTTCTTTGTATGCCCATCTTGCTTCAATTCCAACGTTACAATTAATATAGTTGCTCTTTATTTGTGGACTTAATTCTGGGTTGGTAATGGCAGTTCTATAGGCAAAAGTGAAATCGCCTAAGGGTTGAAACTTTTGGTAATCAAACAAAAACTTGATGGTCCAGTTGCTAGAAAATGTTTGGGTAAAACTTAGGTTGATTTCTTCGGTTCTGTTGATTCTAATATTGGGTGAAAAGAAATTAAAAAACTGAAAGAATCCGCTGGCTAAAGCATAGCTAATGGGCGAATTAGTTATGCCCAGGATGTCGTTGTCTTTTCTGTATCTGGCAGATGCCACCGTCCAGCGTCTCGCATCTATAATATAGTCTACGCCTAGTTTGTATTTAAATTCTTTGTCGAGCAAACCATAAGCTAGGTAGGTGTTAAAAACAAACTTATTACTAAAATCGTAATTGGTTTTAAAACCCAACCTTAAACGAGTGCCTTCCACTTTGTTAAAGGCAAGCACATTCATGTAGGGTCCCCAATCCAACTTTCCAATTCTTTTGTATCCTTCAATGGCCGTATGAATAAGGTCTACATAAGTTTTAACAACAGGAAGGTTGTTCACAGAGTCTACCTTGTTAAACATTTCTTTTTCGATAGAAGACAAGGGTTCTGTGCGTTTTTCTGACCAATAGCTTGTGTCTTTTTGGGTAGTGTTTTCTAAGGTTACTATAGGATAATCAAAAAACTCTTTGTTAAAACTCACCTGCGTTTGGATGTTGGTATAGGCATTGTAAAACCCTGCCACCATTCCCGATCCATTTTTTTGAAGACGTTCAAAATCAAAAATAATCCTGCTTTTAGAAGTTATCCAAGAATTACTGGAAGTAGGCTGCATTTCTTGTTGAACTTTTATCCTTTGAACAAAGTTTACATTGGCCGCTTTTCCAATGTTAAGGTCAACTTGCTTAAGTGCAAAGGTGCTGTCGGATATCCAAAGAAATCCCTCAAATCCTAAGTCTTGTTGTCTTCTAAGATTTAATTGAATTTTATAGCATTTTATCCCATCAATTTCTACCGAATCTAGTAATGTATAAATATAGAAAAGGTGCGCAGCGTCTGCCACAGGAGACACAAAATCTTTGTTAAGAATTCTAATAAAATTTTGATTTAAGTTGTAATGATGGAGTTGTCCTCCCATTAAATCCATCAAATAAGAGTTAGCCTCAATGCCAATGCCAGAGTATTTGCTTCCTTCGATTACTTCTTTTCCTTTACCAATACTTTTTAAGTAGTAATATTTAGAGAATGTTTCGCTCACAAAAACGGGTAAAATGTGTTTGCCCTCCGAATTGCGCATTTGGTGAATGGTGTCGAATAATGATTTCAAAGGCTTAAAGACCTTTGAATTTTTCATTTCTTCCGAAATATTGGTAAGTGAAATGTCAACCTTACTATACGAATCATATTGGTAAGCAGCAATTTCATCTTGGTTAACTAAGCTTTTATTTTTCCTAGCAGCGTCTATAATTCTAAGTGCCGGATTGATGCCTGGCCTAATGATAGCCTCTGGCATTTCGAGCGTTTGTTCTTGCAATTCAATTAGTAAAGTCTGACTAACGCCTCTCTTTATTTTTGCCTTATACGGAAAGTATCCTACATAGGTTACAATCAACGTATCTACTGCTTGCTTGGTAACAATTTTAAATCTTCCCTCAAAATCTGATGTAGTTCCTCCCCCTCCACCTTTAAAGCCAATGCTTACATAAGGCAGGGCTTCTTTGGTTTTTTGGTCTTGTATTTTTCCCAAAATAATGGTTTCGGTTTGACCCAAAACGAGGATGGGAAAAAGTAGAGTGAGTAAGAAGAGTGAGTAAGTTTTCATTTAAATTTATGGCAACAAACGCATTTTCATGCGAATGTTTTCAAGAGGTCTGTCGGCGGTTCCGGTTTTTTGAGAGGCAATCTTATCCACTACTTCCATACCAGAAACCACTTCTCCAAATACCGTGTAGCTTCCATCTAAATGTGGGGCTCCTCCTTCGTTCATATAAACGCCCATTTGATCGAGGTTTACTTTTTCTGCATCTGGAAATTGTTCTTTATACATGGCATCTACAATTTTTTGCAGATTGGCCATATATTCTCTTAAACGTTCTTTATCACCACTCTGTTGAATTTGGTAGATGGCTGCCTGAACGGTGTCTCTTTGATAGCAACTATATAAAATGCCTTGCTTATTGTTCATGTTTCTAGAGTTAAGTATTTGTTCTAACTCTTGCTGGTTGAATTTTCTGCCATGAACAATGTAAAACTGGCAGCCACTGCTAGCTCTTTCTGGGTTGTTATCGCGCGCTGCTGCTAGTGCGCCCCTTTTATGAAATAGGTCCTTATTAAATTCTCCTGGTATTTTGTAGCCTACATCTCCATTTCCTAGGGTGGCCGTTGAATCAGCTTGTTTAGAGTTTGGGTCACCTCCTTGAATCATAAAGGTATTGATTACCCTGTGAAACAAAAGACTATCATAAAAGCCTTCTTTCACCAATTTCACAAAATTATCTCTGTGCAACGGTGTTTCATTGTATAGCTTAACTACAATTACCCCAAAGTTAGTTGTGATTTCAACCATCTGTTCTTTGGCTGGTGCGGGTCTTTTAACAGTTGTATGTTTAGGCGTTGGCGCTGCTGTTTTAGGCTTACTAACTGGTTTTTTAGCGGGTGTTTTTACTTGTGCTTGTAAGAAAACACTCAAAAGTATCAAGCTGCTAACTAAGATCAATTTTTTCATGTATGATTTTTACTTAGATGTATTAAACTATCAAAAGGTTGGTTCAACCCGAAAGCTACATAAATGGAGTTAATTTAACAAATGCCATAGGGATTGCATATAGGCAGGGTCTTTAATTTTCTCTTCTGCCTGGTTTGCAATAATGTGCTCTAATAGGGCATCATTCTTTTTACCTTGGTCGAGCGCATATTTATAACCACTCAGGCTAAAGGTGGTTAATTCGTATTGCGATTTAAACTGCTCAGGATATAATTCTGTGAGTTCATGTTCGATATGCTTTTTATGTAGAAAATGTTTGTCGCCTACTTTATCAGCCATTTCGTAATAGTTTTGGATGGCAAGGTCGGCAATGGCATCGGCGTTAGGTTTACGTTCTTTTTGGTATTCATCGAAGATGGTTTTCCAATCGTCGCCATATTTTCCAATCATGTTGTCTAATACCACGATGTCTTCGAAACTGCAATTCATTCCTTGTCCGTAAAATGGCACCACAGCATGCGCAGCGTCTCCGGCCAAAGCTAACTTATCCTCTTTTACCCAAGGGTAGCATCTTACTGTTACCAAGCTTGAGGTAGGATTATGCATGTAATCGTCTAATAAGGTTGGCATCATTGGCACCGCATCCTGAAATTGTTCGTTAAAGAATTTGCCTACATCTTCTTTTGTTTTTATGCCATCAAACACTTCAAAAGGCATAAATAGAGTACAGGTAAAATCTCCGGCAGGATTGGGCAATGCAATCATCATAAATGAGCCTCTAGGCCAAATATGCAAAGCATTTTTTTCCATTCTAAAGCTATTGTTTTCGCCTTCTGGAATAACCAATTCTTTGTATCCTACATGCAAATAGCTTTGTGAGTAATTAAACCTATCACTTACTTGTAGCTTACTTCTAGTGGCGGCAAATGCGCCGTCTGTTCCTAATATTCTAGTACCTGAAACTGTTTTTTGGCTACCATCGTCTAAGATAAAGGTGGCACTGGTTTTATCTACATCAACGTCTATGCAACGCGAGTTAAAGTAGATATGGATGTTCTCGAATTCGTCGGCTAGCTCAATTAGTTTTTGGTTGAGCCTTCCTCTAGAAACCGAGTTTATAGCTTGGCCTTGCTTACCATAGGGGTGATAAGACAATTCTCCGGTTTTGCTATGCATCATACGGCCATACATTGGAATGGCATCTGCTAAAATCTCTTTGTCTAACTCAATTTTTTCTAAGGCATGTAAACCTCTTGTGCTCAGGGCAAGGTTGATAGATCTTCCTTGATAAATATTGGCCTTGCGCATGTCTGGGCGGCGTTCAAAAAGGTTCACTTCAAAGCCTCTTTTTGCCATGTAAATTGCGGCTAAACTGCCTGCTAATCCTCCGCCAATGATGGTTATTTTCTCTGCCATAAGTTTATTTCTTAAAGTAACTGTGTAATGCTTTTCCAATCAAATAAATGTCTTCAAATGAGTTATAGAGTGGTACAGGACTCATTCTAATGACATCTGGTTCGCGCCAATCGGGTATAATGTTTTGGCTACATAAATAATCAAACAATGCCTTGCCATTTTCTTTTACAATAATCGAAAGTTGACAACCGCGTTGTGCTGGGTCTTTGGGAGTAATTACGGTTAGGTAATCAGTAAAATCAGCCAAAATAAATTCTAAGTATGCTGTTAGTTTTTCGCTTTTTGCTCTTAGGTTTTCAATCCCTGCTTCGGCAAAAATTTCGAGTGAAGCTTTATGAATGGCCATCGGAAAAATTTGTGCATTGCTTAGCTGCCATCCAGCGGCTCCTTCCATAGGCTTAAAGCCTTTTTTCATTAAAAAACGTTCTTTTTCGTCGTGACCCCACCATCCGGCGAAGCGCACGATGTCTGGCCGATTGGCAAAGCGCTCGTTTACAAACACACCACTGGTGCCGCCAGGGCCTGAGTTGAGGTATTTATAGGTACACCAAACAGCAAAGTCTACATCCCAATCATGAAGTTTGAGTAATAAGTTACCGGCTGCGTGGGCCAAATCAAAGCCTGCAATAGCCCCAACTTGGTGTGCAGCTTGAGTTATGGCTTGCATATTAAATGCTTGACCCGAATAGTAGTTTACCCCTCCCATCATTACAATGGCTAAACTGTCTTTATGCAACTCTATTTGAGAAATGATATCTTCTGTTCTTAGGGTGTATTCTCCTTCACGGGGCTTTAATTCGATAATGGTATCATCTGGGTTTAGTCCATGAAAGCGCGCCTGACTTTCCATGGCATATTGGTCGGATGGAAATGCAGTGGCTTCCATCATAATTTTATAACGGGTAGTGGTAGGCTTATAAAAACTTACCATCATTAGGTGAAGGTTGGCGGTAAGGTTATTCATGATAACCACTTCATTTGGTTTGGCACCCACCACTTTTGCGGCATTTTCTGTTAAAAAATGGTGGTAATATTTCCAAGGATTTTTGCCGTCGAAATGCCCATCAACACCTAATTCGGCCCAGTCTTTTAGCTCCTGGTCTATAGCAGCTTTGGCTGTTTTAGGCTGTAACCCTAATGAGTTGCCACAAAGGTAAACCACGTGTTGGCCGTCTTTTTTTAATGTATAAAACTGCTCCTTATATTTTGCCAAGGGGTCGGTTTGATCCAAAGCCTGAGCGAAGCTGATTTGATTTTGAAACTCCATGTTAATCCGTGAACTTAGGGTACAAGTTTAAAAGAATTCTAGCAAACTTGGGTATGACAATACTCAGTTTATTAGATTCTATGGATATAAAGTATTGTTAGCCGATATTTGTTGTATGAGCCCTGCAAAAAAGTATTATAAGGTAGAAGAATATTTAGCAGATTTACCAGCCCATTGGCAAGCTAGGTTTTTGATAGTGAGAGACCTAATCTTGTCTTCGCACCCGCATATTCAAGAGAAAATAAGTTATAACTTGCCTTTTTATTTTTACAAAGGATTCTTTTTGTATTTAGGAATTTATAAGAAGAAAGACTTTGTTTTGGCCTTTTGTAGAGGTGCACACTTGGCAGATGAGGCTGGCGTGTTACGAGCCGATGCCAAACAAGAGCATATGCGTCATTGGGTATTATCTACAGAAGATGAGCCTAATTACGAGTTAATAGCCCAATATTTGAAGCAAGCATTGGCCATAAATGATAAATTTGCTTTAAAGAAATAAGCCATGGAAAATTTAAAGGTATACAACGGCAATTGGAAGCATCATGCTGTGCTAGCCGATATAGGTGCCCAAACTTTTTACGAAACTTTTAGGCCCCATAACACAGAGGAGGATATGCAGAAGTATATTTCTATGGCCTATAGTATCGCTGCCATTAAACAAAACCTAAGTAAAACGCAGGTGCATTATTTTTTAGGTTACCTTGGTAATCAAGATGCGGGCTATGTTAAATTAATCGAAAATCCTAAAGACATCAAGTTGGATGGAAGGGTAATGGAGTTAGAGAAAATATATTTAAGAAGGGCGTTTCAGGGTTCTGGACTGGCAACTAGTTTGATGAATTTGGCCATTGAAAAAAGTAAAGAGCTGGGTTTTGAGAAACTATATTTAGGAGTTTGGCAAGAGAACGAAAGGGCAATTGCTTTTTATAAAAAAATGGGTTTTGAGGTTTTTGATACCCGTAAATTTCAATTAGGAAGCCGGTGGTGTGAAGATTATTTAATGTATATTCGCCTTTAAAACATTTCAACATGAAGCAATTATCCTTATTTGCCTGCCTTATTATTTTATCTATCAGTGCCATGAGCCAGCGTTATCTAACGCCACAATTCGACTCGGTTCAGGTATTACCAGACATCCAATACGGTTTTAACTTTAATTACAAAGGTGATAGCACTCAATTGTTTTTAGACATGTATTTTCCATACGAAGATACTGCCGCGCTTCGTCCAATGGTTGTGTTGGCACATGGCGGTTCGTTTGTTCAAGGCAATAGAAAGTCTACAGACATGGTTGCACTTTGTAAAGCTTTGGCAAGCAGAGGTTATGTGGTGGCTTCTATTCAATATCGTTTAGGAGTTAGCCTTAGTAGTGGAAATACCTTAGAAAAAGAATTTCAACAAGCCGTATGGCGTGGTGCCCAAGATGGGAGAGCTGCCATTAGATTTTTAAGAAAGCATATTGCAGAAGGCAACACTTGGAAGTTAGATGATAATCATTTTTATTCTGGTGGGGTTTCTGCTGGCGGGGTGTTAGCCTTGCAAGCAGAGTGTTTAGACCTAGCCTCTGAAGTAGGTTCTATTAATCTAGATACCTTGGCCCTAGGTGGCATAGAAGGTAATTCTGGTAATGCAGGGTATAATTGGCGAGTAAAGGGCATCGTTAGCTTATGTGGCGCCATGGGTAATGTTAATTGGATTAAAAACAATACCAATATTAGCCTGTGCCATATGCACGGCGACGCAGATAAGACTGTACCCTACAAAACAGATTATTTTAGATTCTTAAATTCGCCTGTGGCTCTATTGCAAGGGAGTTTCTCTGTGGATAGCACGGCTAAAATGCAAGGCATGAATTCGAGGTTATACACTTTTAATGGAGCCGATCATGTGCCATTTGCGGGCTTAACTGATGTTCACCAAAAATACATGGATACAGTAGTGAATTATGTGAGTGCTTATTTATACAGATTTGTAAGTGGTATTATTCCAGCATCTATTATCGAGCAAGCCAATACTGTAAATAATCTACTAGTATTTCCAAATCCATCAAACCAACAGGTAAGCATATCAAACTTAAAGGTTGGGTCGACCCTAAAAATTATGAACCTCAACGGGCAGGTTGTATTACACACACAGGTGGATGCTCCTCAGCAAACGCTTGAGATAGCCATTTTGCCTAAGGGTATTTATATAGTTTGTGGTGAAATGCCATCTGGCGTATTGGTTCAAACCAAATTGGTAATAGAATAATGGCAACTAAGTTTTATAAGATTTACGATTTCGAAGAAGATGGCGAAAACCCTCAAGATTTGCATACCACTCGAACCATTGAGGTGGAAGGCAAGCGGGTTTGTTTGGTGCGATTAGAAGATGGTTATTTTGCCCTAGACGACAAGTGCCCGCATGCGGGAGCACGTTTGGGATTGGGAAAGTGCACGCCAGAGGGAATGGTAATTTGCCCTATTCATAGGTATCAGTATAATGCTAGAACGGGTAGAGGATTGCCTCAACAGGGCGATTATGTAAATAGTTACCCTGTTGAGACAAGAAAAGATGGTGTGTATATAGGCTTCGAAAAGAAGTGGTGGCAGTTTTAGGATTATTTACAATCCCAACTTACCTTATAGCTTTCGTCGTCTATCACCATGTTGGTTAACTTACCATCTGTGTCGTAAGTGTTTTGAATAATGTTACCTCCATCTAATTCCCAAGTTTCGGTAGCTTCATTAAATATGTAGGATTCAATTTTATTTGGCTGCTTCATGTTTTCCTGTAAAAATAAAAGGTAGAATAATTCACCTTCCATGAGCAATGATGGGAAATATGGATTTATTAAACTTTGGTTGTCATTACTTAGCACATACTTCATGCCGGGTGTCATTACTCCATCATTATTAGGCTCATATAGAATAATCTCCTTAATGCCACCAATGGCATCATAATTTAGGATTAACTGTGCAAATGGATTACTTGGGTCTGACTTATCTATAGCCGTCCATTTGCTAATTTTACCATTTGTATTGTATTCGTAATTTACGGTGTAGGTATATTCTTTGTCTCCGGTTTCGGACGAGTCGAAGGCATCAAAGGAAGTAACCCTATTATTTGTATAGAATAGTTCCATTGTTTCTTTGTAGGTGCTGTACCTGCTGGCAAACTTCACTAGCTGTTTGCTGGTATTATACTCAAAAAGAATTTCGCCATCTAAAGTCCAACCCGATGGTTCATTAAAATAATATTGTGTTAGGTTAGTGATTAGGTTGTTAGCATAAAAAAGACGTAAGTCGAACGAGCTAGAGTCTTTGATGCTAACAGGTAGGCAGGTTTTGGATCCGCCATTATTGTTATTGTCATCTGTTTTTGGATCGTCTTTTTTACAAGATGCAAAAAGAAGCAACGTGGCAACAAATACTGTTGTCAGTTTATTTAGGTGTTTCATATATAAATTGGTTTTAAAAGGTTTTTTACTGAATATCTGTGTTTAACATATATCGGCAAATTCTATTATTGCCTTTGTCTGCTACCAATACCATTCTACGATAATAACATACGGCACTTGGGTCGATAAAATTAAATGGCCCGCTTGCTTTACCATCTGCGCCGCTACCGCCAAAAGAAACGTTTATCTGTTTCTTAATATTACTATTGGCAGGCGGATTTACACCCTCAAAACCAACATTGGTAAACACGTACAGGGAGTCTGTAGCTATATCAGTGACAAAAATGTAGGCATTGGCATCTGGTGCGAAGAAAATATCTGAGGGTTGTTTGAACCTAAAGCTCTCGTATAAAAATCTATCAGCCTTTGTATTGTCAAAGTTTAAGAGGCTAGTATTTTCTCCATATACCATTCCTTGATCTGGGTCTAAAGTAGCCTGAATTCCTAAAGCCCTATATTCTAAGGCGTAGGTAGGATTGCCTAATGCCAAATAGAAATTGGGTGAGGTGCTGATACCTGATAGTCTTTGTGGTGGGCCTGCTTGTGTAGCAATAGCTGTTATACCTGCAGCAGATTTTAAGCTGCTTTGAGTAGGGTTTAATCCATTGGCAAATCCAATATTTTCTCCATTGGCATTAAATACCAAAACGCCATTGTCTGGTCGGGCAATGCCTGTAACGTCGTTTCTAGGGCCGCTGCGCGCCACATATAAGGTGTTGTCGAATAAGGTAGCCAAGCCAGTAAACGCTACTGCAATATCGTCTTGCCCTCTAAAGGCAGTATTTCTGCGGCTTTCGTCGCAAGCAAAATGTTTAAGGGTATCGTTAAATTTTGGTTTGCCTGCGGCTAAATTCTCTATATGATAAACGGCAGCTAAGTTGATAGATTTATCGGCTACACTAAAGTAGCGGCCAGCAATATAGGTGTGTAAACGGCGATCTTGAGCAATGTCTGTGGCTCCCGGAATGGCAAGCCTATAAACCAATTCGGCCTTGCCGTTAAACACCATGATTTCATTGTCTTCTATGTTGTTTTCGTCGTTATCTGCCACTACATATACCAAATCATCGTAGCCCACAATTACATCCAATGGATTTCTAACATTGGGAATAAATGGATAAATAGGCACATAGCTGATGTTATTAGGAACCAAATTGGGGTCGATGTTTCCTTGTTTAAAAACGTCGTCAACAGTATCGTTTTGTTTTGACCCAAAGATGTTACAAGCACTCAGTAGGGCTAGAAATACAATAGAAGCGACAAATTTTATCTTTATAAAATGCATATCCCTAAGGTTAATCGATGAAGGTTTCCGAGTCTTTCTTTTGTAGTTAAGCTGTAGTCGAACCTAAAGGTTCCGAGCTTTTTGCGGAGTTTGATGCCCATGCCAAGGGTAGGAGCAGTAAACCTTTCGTCGCTGCCAAACTCATATCCAGCTCTGGCAAACAATAATTTTTTCCAGGCGTACTCTGTGCCCAAGGCAAAGGTTTCGTTATTGTCTGTTGGATGATTAAGTTGCATGGCAACCATCAGGTTATGGATGTTTGTGCGAATTGGGTCAAACGACCCTCCAATTCTAAAGACACTTGGAACAGACACTTCAGAAAAGTTAGAGACATTTGATTCACCGCTCATTTTAAGCATGCTTACTTCGCCACTTGGCGCCACATTTACCCCAAAATTTGAGAAGGCAACTCCAAATTTCGAATTCATTAATCCTATGTTGTAGGTAAGTCCAAGGTCGAAAAGCACATTATTAACCGATACATCTGCTATGCCTTCGTTGGCCCATTTGGCATTTACACCAAAACTAAAATTGTCGGTAAGGATTCGGGCATAGGTTAAGCCAATGAGGGTATTATTAATGTTTACTGTTCTGCCTGTTCCGCCTGGTTGAAACTCGGTGGTCTCCAACATTTGGTCGTAGTTGAGTGATAATACCTGAACACCAAAAAACGAATACTTTCCTTTTTTGGCCACAAAGCCTAAATAGTTAAGGTTGCTATTGGCATAATAGGCAGTATGGCTAAGGGTAATATCAAATTTTCCTGTATCGCCTCTGCTGATGCCGGCGGGATTCCAAAACATGGCACTTGGGTCGTTGTTAATGCCACATGCGGCTCCCCCCATGGCCGTGCTGCGCGCATCGGGAGCAATTTTAAGGAACTGCATTCCGGTACTTCCTGTACGCGAGTTTCCAAAGGTGGGTAACACCTGAGCCAACAAAGCCTGAGCTGGCAACAATAACATTAGGGAAAATAGTATCCGCATCACCTAGCAAAGAAAAGAAAAAGCTTTTAATTAATTGTATTAAAAAAGTGTTGCTATTAATCTAAAAAGCTGTCCAACCTTGGGCTTTTAAATCGTGTACATTTCCGCTCTTGCTCACCATTTTAAGTCCTGCATTTAATTCGTTCATGTGGCCAATGACAGTAAAATCAGGGTGGTGTTCAATTTTCGAGAAATCACTTTGCTTAATGGTAAATAGCAATTCGTAATCTTCTCCACCACTTAAGGCAAACAAAGTAGGGTCTAAATCTAGTTCCCTGGCAAAATTATAGGTGGTAGGGTCGATAGGGATTTTTTCTTCGTAAAGTGTTAAACCTAAGAGCGATTGGGAAGCCAAATGAAAACATTCACTAGCAAGTCCATCGCTCACGTCTATCATGCTAGTAGGCAGCACATTTAAATTTTTTAGAATGTCAATTACATCTTTTCTGGCTTCTGGTTTTAGTTGGCGTTCTAGGATATAATCATGCCCTGATAAATCTGGTTGAGCATTTGGGTTATCTAAAAATACGCGTTTTTCTCTTTCTAGGAGCTGAAATCCGGCATAGGCGCCACCTAAATCGCCACTAACCACTAACAGTTCATTGGCTTTGGCCCCCGAGCGATAAGCAATTTCATCTTTTTGTGCTTCTCCAATGGCTGTAATGCTTAAGGTTAGCCCATGTTTGGAGGTGCTGGTGTCTCCGCCTACTAAATCTACGTGGTATTTTTCGCAGGCTAGGTGAATGCCTTGGTATAGTTCTTCTACTGCTTCTAGAGAAAATTTGCTGGAGAGGGCAATGGAAACAGTGATTTGTTTGGGTTTGCCATTCATGGCATAAATATCACTTAAATTTACCACTACGGCTTTGTATCCAAGGTGTTTTAATGGAAAATAGCTAAGGTCGAAATGAACGCCCTCCACCAATAAGTCGGTACTTACCAAGGTGCAAAGGCCATTGGCGTGTTCTATCACTGCTGCGTCGTCGCCTACTCCTTTGAGGGTATTGTTGCGCAAGGTGATGTTTTTTGTGAGGTGATCGATTAATTTAAACTCACCTAGTGAGCTGATTTCTGTTCTGGATGCATTTTCAAACATACTGCGAAGGTAGGGTTAACATAAATGTAAAAACAAATTCAGACCTTTGTAACTTAATTAGGAAAGAATACTCATGAATATTGGAATAGTTTGTTACCCTACTTACGGTGGAAGCGGTGTGGTGGCTACAGAGCTTGGTAAAGCCTTGGCCTTAAGAGGGCATAAAGTTCACTTTATTACGTATAAACAGCCGGCGCGATTAGATTTTTTTACTGGAAATACCTTTTACCATGAAGTGTATGTATCTAATTATCCTTTGTTCGACTTTCCGCCCTACGAAACGGCGCTCACCAGTCATTTAGTAGATGTAGTGAAATTTGAGAAGTTAGATTTATTGCACGTGCATTACGCCATACCTCACGCCTCTGCAGCCATAATGGCCAAGAATATTTTAGCCATGGAAGGCATTAATATTCCTGTAATTACCACTTTACATGGTACAGACATTACTTTGGTAGGCAAAGATGCCAGTTTTGGACCTGTGGTATGTTACAGCATTAATATGTCGGATGGGGTTACCACGGTTTCTCAATCCTTAAAGGAGGATACATATAGCCATTTTAAAGTTAAGCGAGATATTGAGGTGATACCGAATTTTATAGACTTAGAAAGATTTAGTAAAAAAGACCACGCTCATTTTAAAAAGGCCATTGCTCCAAATGGAGAAAAACTATTGGTTCATACTTCTAACTTCAGAAAAGTAAAAAGAATAGACGATGTGGTAAAGGTATTTGCCGAGGTGTATAAGAAAATGCCAGCCAAATTATTGCTGATGGGGGATGGTCCAGAGCGTATCAATATCGAGATGCTTTGCCGCGAGTTGGATTTATACCATGCCGTTACCTTTTTGGGTAAGCAAAACCAAGTGCAAGAAATATTATCGGTATGTGATTTATTTTTAATGCCAAGTGAAACCGAGAGCTTTGGATTGGCTGCCTTAGAGGCTATGGCCTGCGAGTTACCAGTAATTTCGAGTAATGCAGGTGGAATACCTGAGTTAAATGTAGATGGTGAGACAGGATTTTTATGTGATGTGGGCGATGTGCAAAGTATGGCATCAAAGGCAATCTATTTATTAGAAGATGAGGCCAGGCTTGCTCAGTTTAAAGAGAATGCCAAACATCGTGCTGCCATGTTTGATATCAATCAGATAGTTCCTAAGTACGAGCAATATTACCAAGAGGTACTAGACAAGCAGCCCAAGGCTATTGCAGGTAAATAGGGCTTGGTGAGGTTATTTGTGTTCTACTTCCTTTCCATCATACCTATATACACCTTGGCCAGAGCCAAACCAAATACTTCCATCTTTGGTTTGTAGCAATCTGCAAAGCATTTGTTTGGTAGAATATATTTCTGTTGCTGTTGGTTTTTCTTCATACAAGGTAGCATTATCATAGCGAATGATACTCCAGCCTTGCCTACCATTTGGCCCATCAGGGTGGCTAGTCCAAATATTTCCATCCTTGTCTTGTATGATAGCAGTAGCTAAATCCTCTGTTACTTTTGTGATTTGCTTGCCATCATAACGCCATAGTCCATCCTCCTGAAAGAGTGTACTACCCACTTTTTCTTTTACAATAGATCCACCAAACCAAATATTGCCTCTTTGATCTTCTAGGATTGCCCATACATTATAAAAACTTTCACCTTGATTGTTTTTAAATAAAGAAAAGGTTTTACCATCAAAGGTGTACATATCACCTCTTGTGCCTAACCAAATTTTGCCTGCCTTGTCTTCCATAAAAAAATTGATGCTGTTACTTGGCAGCCCATCTTGGGTTGTATAGTGTTTAAAGTTTTGTCCATCAAAACAAGAAGCCCCATTGCCGCAAGCCATCCATATATTGCCTGCCTTGTCTTCATAAAGATGCATAACCATGTTACTTGGTAATCCATGGCGCGTAGTATAATGAGTAAAGTATTTGCCATTGAAACAGTATACACCCGAGTCTTTACTCCCAAGCCATAAGTTTCCGTTTTTATCTTCTATTACATCCCAAAAGCTAGCAGGTTGGATGTCGTTGGTAATTTTGGTAAAGGTTTTACCATTGTAGCGTCTTATGCCATCATAGGCTGCTATTAAAACCTCACCATTCCTAGCTTGTTTAATGTTTCTTACCATCCGAGTGGGCCCAGTTAAACTCACGCTATCCTCAGCATGTTTCCATAAAGTGTCTGGAG
>CAYUDC010000009.1:0-35585 GCA_964443415.1 uncultured Chitinophaga sp.
GGCAAAGCAAGTATTACCAAAACTAAGATTCCTACTATTCTTTTCATTGCTTACTAATTTTCTATTATTGTCTTACTTCTAAAGCCAAAGAAGCTGGAACAGGTACTACACCTGCAGGGCCTTTAGCTTTAATACCCATTAGGATATAAATATCACCAGGTCTAGCAGAGTTTAACATAGATTTGGCACGAGCAGTTAATTGCTCACTAGTACCTTTTTCTACAGATGCTTGACCATTTTTTGGCTTGTAAACTAAATTCCACTCAACAGGTGAGTATTTAACACCTTCGAAGGCAAAATCTTTTAATGCAGTTAATACGAAGCTTGCAGATTTCAATTGACCCATTGAAACAGAACCTGATGCTTCTATAGAACCTAACATTGGTTGAGGCTTAGGAACTTGACGTACTCTATATTCCTTAATACCCATTGTTTTTCCGTCTACTGAAGCCGAGATGGTTACTGTGCGCTGAGAACCATCAACTGACAATTCATACTCACCATCTTTAATTTTCTTCAAACTACCACCAGCACTACTTGTTACATTGATCTTGTTTGCTCCAACTCCAGGTACTGATACCGAAATCGGGTTTTGAAGTCCAATATATACCACATTCATTTTGGTAGCGGAAATAACTGCAATAGGAGCTAATGCAAAGAATTCACCTTCTTTTTCATAGGTTTTTCTTTGTCCACTGCTGTTTACTGTTGAAATAACAGCCTTAAATTTATTGATACCTTCACGAGTGGCAGTCATAGAGTATTTACCAATTCCCTTCTCTGAATTTATCTTAGTACCATTTACAGTGATATCAGCTTCACTTCTGCTGCTTGAAGCAGCTAAGAAAATTTCAGCCTCGTATTTGTTACCTAAAGTAATATAGGTACCGCTAGTTGGGATAATTTGAGCTTGGAAATCGGTTACAATTTGTACATCATCAGTTAATGAACCTTTTAATAAATCTAAGATTTGTGATTCAGTATTTTTGATGTCGTTTTGTGTTTTTGCCATTAAAGCTACAACCGCTGCCAATGGAGTATGTTCGAACATTTCTGATTCCCAAGATTGTTTACCATCTTTAGGATCATCTGCTTTTAAATCTGATTTTACTTGAGCACGCTTATCTGCTGGTAAAATCTCAAGCATTTTTGTTCTTAACTCATTGATTTTAGCTTTTACTTCGGCACCTTTCCCTTGATTAATCATCAAATTAGCGTGTAACTCGATGTTGCTGGCTTGAGTTAGTTCTTCTCTAGGGTCTCCTTCTGGATACTCTTCTGTAGCTTTACGGCCACCTGCATTCTTAATCAATTCATCCTTTAGATCTTGGAAATACTTTACACCTTCATCTGCAATCTTTTTTAATTGGATTGACTTGTTGTAGGCTTCAGTACCTTTTGTATCATTAGGAAGGTCTGTATGAAACTTTTCTATTTGTTTCATCGTATTATCATTCTTTTCATCAATGTTTCGGCCAGCACTGTCCATGCTCACCTCTACCATGTGAAAAGACTTTAAGATTTCAGCAGACACATTTAGCGCTAACAATGCTGTTAACACCAAATACATCATGTTGATCATCTTTTGTCTTACTGTTAATTTACCTCCAGCCATGTTTTAAAATAAGTTTAATGAATTTGTAATTAGTTGCGAACGTTCATAGCAGCAAGCATGTTGCCGTATACGCTGTTTAACGAAGAAATGTTCTTGTTTAGTTTATCCATTTCTCCTTTAAATTGATCCGCATTGTTAGAAGTTTCATTTAAAGTATTTACTACTTTAGATAAACCGTTCACAAATTCATTGATTGATTTTAAATGGTTGTTAGACTCTGCAATCTCTAATTCATAGATAGAATTTAATGAAGAAAGATTCTTAGTCATTTTCTCGATTTGAGCACCATATTCGCGAGAACCTTCAGATGCATTAACGATACCTTCCATAGCTACAACAGCTTTAGAGTAAGAAGTGTTGATTCCAGTTAATGAATCAGCAGCTTGTTGTACATTTTTAGTATAGCTATCAGTAGCAACAGCAGCATTTGAAAGGTCTTTCATGCTGGTTACGTTTTCGCTTAAAGTGCGCATTCCGTTTCCTAAGCTGCTAATTAAATCTGGTCCAATCTTAGCATCTTCTAACATCTTATCTAATTGTTGTGTGATAGAACCCTTGTTTGAAGTTGATTTCTTTTCTTTTGGCTCTAATCCAGCTAATTCAGGGTAAACCAAAGTCCAATCTGGTTCTGCATGAGGTGGTTCAAAAGCAGAAATAAAGAAAATAGCTGCTTCAGTTAATAGACCAACCATAAGCATCAAGTCGGCACCTGGCCAGTGAAGAATTTTAAATAAGGCACCAATAATTACGATTGCTGCTCCGATACCATACGCTTTAGCCATGAAAGACTTAAAGCCTTTGCTTTCCATGAAACTGTTTTTCATTGTTAGGATTGTTTAGTTTAGTTTAGTTGATATTGATTGAAATTACTTCTTGTCTCTGTTAGAGCGACCTACATAACTCATTACACAACGGAAACCGGTGAATGAATTACAACTGTCTTGATATTCGTATGTTCTAGAACCATTGCTGATGTAGTGAGCAATATCTTTCCAAGAACCACCACGAATTACTTTTCTTTTCAAAGTTTCTGAATCTTCATCTTTAGCGTCGTATTGATAATCTGAGTTTAAGTCGTGTGTAAATAAATGTCCAGACTCTGCGTAAGCTGTCACTGTCCATTCTGCAACGTTTCCACTCATATCATATAAGCCATAATCGTTAGGGAAATAAGAACCCACTCTGATTGGGTATACGCCACCATCTGCACCGTAATCTCCTCTTCCTGGTTTAAAGTTGGCCAAGGCACAACCTTTTGCATTTCTTACATAAGGACCACCCCAAGGATACATAGTTTGGTCTCTTCCACCCCTAGCTGCATATTCCCACTCATATTCTGTTGGTAATCTAAAGGCAGTTACAAAATTCTCACCCATTTCGTTGTAAGCAGCGTTTAAGTGGAATGTTCTCCAATGGCAGAAAGCGCGGGCTTGCTTCCAGTTTACACCTACTACAGGATAATCATCATATTTTGGATGCCAGTAGTACATGGTAGAGATTGGCTCATTGTAAGCGTAAGTGAAATCACGCATAAACACCAAGGTATCAGGATATACTTCTACCACTTCTTCTTTCTTAAACTCTGCACGACTATGCTTATAAGCATCTTGCTTGTGCAACATAGCTGCAGCGCGATAATCGATATAATCGTAACGATATCTCAATTTTCTAACGTCTACCTGCTTGGTACGATAGTACATTTCATTGCCTTGATAATACAAATCATTGATTTCACCGCTTTTTAAATCTTCGGTTTCAATCTTTAACTTGTAGTCAATGGAATGTCCGTCCATTTCTTCCTCAGTGATTGGGTCGATCAAAGGAACATAGAACTTATCTCCTAATTTTTCACGAACGATTGAATCCAAAATTTCGTCCACAAATTGACGATATTCGTTATTGGTGATTTCTGTATCATCCATGTAAAATGCAGTAATGGTGATTTGCTTGTTAGGCGCAATCATTGCATTAGGAACATCTTGCTCATTTGCTCCCACATGAATGGTACCAGATGGAATGTACACCGTTCCATAAGGTTGCGGATGGAACCAGGCGCTGCGACCAGCTACTCCTCTTAATTCCCCATCCTCGCGGCTACAACTGCCCAAAGTTAGTGCCAACGAAAGGAAAAAAATCCACTTAAATTGCTTCATCGTATTGTTAAATATTAGTTACGCTAATGTGGCAAAATTATGATTTAGGATGAATAAACCAAGTTTTACCAAATATTTTTGTTAAAAACGAGTAAATTTTAAAATTATTATTACATGAATCTAGGAGTATACCTCGACCTAATGACAGGTTCTTTCACAGGAATCTTTACGCCGAAGCAGTATCTTAACATGATTTCGTGCGAGCCTGATGAATAATTGATAATTCTTGTAGTTGTTAAATCGTATGAATAACCAATCATCAATGATGAACTTTTATTTTTACCCATCTCAGCAAATGTATAACCACCTAATAAAACAACTGCATCAAAAGGCCTCCACGTTAAACCACCTGAAATACTTTGGTTAAAAATAGCCATACAGTTAAGATCCGCTTGAATCTTACCTGGATCTTTCTTAATTAAAATATTGGGGTTTAAAATTAGATTTCCGTTCATTTGATAGTCTGCACCTGTTACAAAATAATAGTGCAATTTGGCATCTATGGTAGCTCTACCACCGGTTGTACCTCCAATTTCATAAGAAATTTGATTTTGATTTAAGTGGGTAGCTGATAAACCAGCATAAAAGTTATCTAGTAATCCAAATAAATTGGCTTGGGTATAATAAAGACCAAAGTCTACATCTAAAGCCGATCCTTGAACATTTCCTGCAGGAATTTTAGGATCGCCTGGGTCGATTGCTTTTAACTTAGACCCATCTAAAGACCTTTGCATATTACCAACACCTACTCCAATTCCCAAATTTCCACCTGTTCCAATAGGTTGACGAAAAGAAAGAGCACCTCTAACAATTAATGTTTGCTCAAAGCCCAATCTATCATTTACGATGGTAGCTCCCAAGCCGATTCTTTGAGACTTACCAATACTCGCATTAATGCTACCAACCAAATTAGATGGTGGATCTCCTTGAGGTAAATCGTTGATGGTTTTTCCACCGAAACCAACCCATTGGTTACGATTTAAAAGACTCACACAAATCTTACCATCTGTTGCTCCTGCAAAACCTGCATTAAACCAAAGCTTATTATTCATAAACTGGCTATAGTGTGGGTCTTGTTGCGCTTTAACAGCAGTAACACCCAATAACATTAGGGATGCAAAAACTATTCTAGTAAAAGGTATCTTCATTCTAAAAATCGGTTATTTCGTTTATAGTATCGAATTACGAATTTAGAAAATATCAGCAATAAAAGAAACCTTGTGTAAAATTTAAGAAAAATTATATTTAAGTGGACACTCTTTACAAGCCCTTATTATGCGCTTCGATGTGCTTATCGATAGCGGTTATCATAGAAGGCGTTTGAGGTGTTGGGGCCTGCACATTTACTGTTAAACCTGCGTCTAGCATAGCTTTGATGGTAGTAGCACCAAAACCAGCAATTAGGGTTTTGTTTTGTTTAAACTCAGGGAAGTTCTCGTAGAGTGAACGAATATCGGCCGGACTGAAAAATGCGATGATATCGTAATTAACATGGGTTAAGTCGCTCAAGTCTGATGATTTTATGCGGTAAAAGAATCCTTCTTTGAATTCGATTTTACTCTTTTTCATAAACTTCTCGATGTCTTGCTTACGCCAATCGCTGCATGCAAATAGATATTTTTCTGTAGGATGATTCTTAAACAATGGCAATAACTCTATCTCTGTTCCTTTGCCAACAAATATTTTACGTTTTCTAACCTGTATGTATTTTGCCAAGTAATTGGCTATACTCTCGTTTACGCAAAAATATTTCATTTCTGCTGGCATCTCTTGCTTCATCTCTGCACACATTCTAAAGAAATGATCCACCGAGTTTCTAGAGTTTAAGATAATGGCAGTGTAATCAAGAATATTGATTCTTTGTTGCCTAAATTCTTTAGACGATATAGGTTCAACCTGAATAAAAGGTCTAAAATCCATTTTGAGTTTGTACTTCTTTTCCAACTCAAACCATGGAGATTTTTCACTCTCAGGACGCGGCTGAGAGATTAATATACTTTTTATTTTTGACGCTTTTACACTACCTGCCATTGATAAACAACTTTAACAAAATTAGCCAAGGCACAATTTCCAAGCTGCAAAGGTACAAAATAATATAAATAATTTGCTCGCTACCTGCCTGCAAACTCATTAATATGTTTTTAATGGTGCGAAATATGATGGCTATAAAAATTAATATAAGAAGGATAGACTCAATGATTATAAGTGTTTCTGGGTTTTGAACATAAATGTAAAACAAATTAAAAAACACCAATAATACCCCTAAAAAATTATTTACCACCAAGGTATTATATAAAAATACTTTGGTATAGGCTTTCATTTCAAACACCCAACCTATCAACATTCCAGTAAAGGTTTTGCCCAAATACAAAGCCAATAAAATCCCAACTTGCTGCCAAATCCTTAAAGAGTAATTTACATTATCTTCTAAGCTATGATACTCTAAATAGGTTACCCAAAATAAAGATAAAGCTATAATGAAGTTAACAAATAACCCTATGTGATTAAATAAATAACTTCCTGTTTTCTCTGAACTAAATTTTAAGTCGATACTAAAATCAATTGCCGAGAGCAGCTGTTCATCAAACCTCTTGGGATTAGAGATCCTAATCAAAGATAAAAACAACAAGGAGCTTGCTACCACCCAAAACTTCCAGTTTTCTTTGCTTGGTAACCTGTATCGGATGGATTTTATACCAGGCAAATTTCTTTCTAAATCAAGTTTACTGATAGACTTAGCTTCTCCCACAATTCTTTCGTTGATAAAAAATAGCCTACGCATATTTTGACCTTGCGACAAACTATCTAAAAAAATCGAACCCGTTCTGTTGTCTGTGCTAAGATTAGAAACGATGGAAGTATCTTGACCGATAAAAGTAGTATCTGTTTGAGCAATGCTTGCACTGCCCCATAGAATGAAAAATAAAATGGAAAAAAGGTTTCTCAAATTAGAAAAAATTCAATAGTCCAAAATGTATTTTAGCATCCCTCCATTCTAATGGATTGCCTTTTTGACTGCCAAGCGCATAATATAATGAAAACAAGCCTGCTCCTGTTTCTAAATTTAAGCCAGCTCCTATCCCCCACGGCCAATCTGAGGTGGGTTTACTCAACACACGGTTCTCATAATAAGCCGCATTGGCAAACAATAAAAACCCTGAATTTTGTTGAAAAAGGTATTTCATTTCTATGTTTAACAAAGCAAATGTACTAGCAAATATACTTTGTTCATCAAAGCCTTTTAAGGTTTTTATTCCACCAATTCTATACAGTTCGTTTAAAAAGAGCTGTGAATTATACACCCAGCCTCCTTTCATTTGATTAACCCACACCCAATGCTTACCTATGGGCTGATAGAAGGCTGCCTGTACATTAGATTTTAGTTGAAGGCTTGTTTTTTCTATACCTTGATAGACATCAACATTTTCGCCTTTATCGTTTGCAAATACTACCTGCTTTAATAAATTGTTTTCAACGATGTTTCTAATTCCTGCTGCCAAATCTGATTCTAGTAGGTAGCCCTTTCTTGGATTTAAGGCATAATCTAATTTTACCCAACGAGCTCCTAATCCATAATAAGAAGTTCTTACATCAGAAAATTGTGGCAAGCGGCCTGTTTGACGAACAAACTGGGTATCTGGCGTGATGACATTTACCAATTGTTGCTGGTAAAATAGTTTAATATAATTAGAGCCTGTTAAAGCAAATTGTAAACTAATATCATTGTAAACATCAATGTAAGTAGAATCAAAACGCAATAACTTAAAAGTATAATCTAAGCCCAACTTAGTTTTCAAGAAAAATGGCCAGAAAAACTGTGCTTGCAAGTCTTGAGAGCCACTTAAAAAACTTTTAAATGAAAAGGATAAGTTCTTTCCTGACCCTAACAAGTTCATGAGTTTTAAGTTTAGGTCACCCGTAATCACCAATTTATTATTGATTTGGCTATTGGGTGCAAAACCAATAACACCATCAAAAGTGCTGGCTTTTCTATTTTCTAAATACAAATATGGTTTTGCTTTATTGCCAGAAAAATAAACGCTACTGGGTCTACTTATTTGCAGGTAGGGAAGTTCATTTAATTTAGCATCCATTTCTTTCATTAACTTTTCGTTGTATGGCTCCCCTACTTTGATGCCCAAATACCGATGCAAGAAATCTTTGGTAATTTTGGCGGTTCCTCCTACATCAATGCTATCGAAGCTCACAAAAAGCTCCGAATCGAAACTTAAATTTAAACTGATTCCTTGGCTATCTGCCAATAAACTATCCAGCATAAACCGCGCAAAAGGATATCCATGTTGTTCTTTGTATGCTAAGATGGTTTTTATTTCTAACAATAACTTAGAAGGTTGTTCTGCCTTTTTTAGCGATTGGAACAAAGCATCATCCGCCTTCTCGGAGGCAGGCAGTATTAAATGGATTGCCTTAATGCTTATTTTGTTATCTAGTTTATAAAGGCTATCGAGTTTGGTTTGACCCAAAATTAGGTTAGCATACAAACATAATAGACACGCCAATAGCGATTTTATTAGCCTATCCTTGGTTTTATATTTTAACTTTATCGGTTCTAGCATTATTTTGCAAGCCCATGGCAGGTATTTACATTCATATTCCGTTTTGCAAAAAGGCTTGCCATTATTGCAATTTTCATTTTAGTACCACCTTGCATCACAAATTAAGTTTGTGTGTAGCAATTACAAAAGAAATATCTTTAAGAGCAAACGAATTATTGGGTCAAACCATCGAAACTGTTTACTTTGGTGGTGGCACGCCAAGCATTCTCTCTCCTACCGAACTTAACCTCATCTTAAACGCGCTGCATCAACATTTTGATTTAAGCCAAGTAAAAGAATTTACCCTCGAGGCCAACCCCGATGATATAACAGAAGACTATTTAGCCTATTTAAAATCTACCCCAATCAATAGGCTGAGCATAGGTATACAAAGTTTTATTGCTTCAGATTTGCAATGGATGAACAGGGCACATGAGGTTGAGCAGGCTGTTAAAGCACTTGAACTTGCAAAGGCCTATGGGTTTCATTCGTTGAACCTAGATTTAATGTATGGGTTGCCGGGGCTTTCTAAGCAAGAGTGGCTTGATAATATGGCCACTGCCATTAGTTTTGAGCCAGAACATATTTCTGCTTATTGTTTAACGGTTGAACCTAAAACGGCCTTAGCAGTGGATATTGCTAAAGGAAAAATAGCCCCGATAGAAGAAGAAATTGCTTCTATGCAGTTTCAACTGCTTAGGGAAGCGCTATCTAAAGCGGGTTATGTGCACTATGAAATATCTAACTTTTCTAAACCACAAAAAATGGCCTTGCACAATACCAATTATTGGAGAGGCGAAAATTACCTTGGCTTAGGCCCTGCCGCCCATAGCTTTAATGGCAAAGAAAGGGCTTGGAATATTGCCAACAATCCTCAATACATCAAACAGATTGAGCAGCAGCAATTACCTATTACCATAGAACAGCTAACAGAAGCCAATCAATTCAACGAATTTGTGATGACAGGTCTGCGCACCATGTGGGGTATCTCATTGGATACGTTGGAGCAAAAGTTTGGTTCAACCCGACAAATACTACTGATGAAAGATGCTGAAAGGTTGTTACAGCAAGGCAAATTAATCATAGAAGACAACTCCATGAAGTTATCTAAGGAGCAGTTATTTTTTGCCGATGGCATAGCAGCAGAGCTGTTTCAGTTGGAGGAGTGAGATATTTGAAAAGCTTTTCCTACCACCAAACTATCATTTAAATCTCGGGTATTGAGCTGCAAAAATCCTTTTTGGGTTAAGCCTAAATGATTATAATAGATAGGATACATTTGATTAAACACACAAACACCCATGCTATCTATCAGGATTAAATTGCTTTGATCTTGAATGCGTGGTGGAAGCGCTAAAATGGCCAAATAGTGGTGCATGGGCAACACATACATCTGCTCAATAGGTTTTAACAGCGGAGCAATAGAAAACATGTATCCATTGGCTGGATTGACAAATTTAATTTTTTGTTGAGTGTAGCTTATAGACAAAGAATCGAATATTTGAGTAGGCATAGCTACATGCCCCAATGGCATAGTATCTGCTTGTACTGCCTCGAGTTTTATTCTACTAATAGCACTTGGCTTAGGAGGTGCTTGATGAAAGCTTAAAACCATTTGAAAAGTGTTTTGCAGGGGTTGAACCAATAAGGTATAAATTAAAGCCAAAGAAATGATAACCAAGGAAGCGTTAAGTAACTTATAGGTGTATGGCGCAGCCACTTTTACAGCGGCTTCATGAATGATAAGTGCCACCAAGTAGCCAATACCTGCTGCCAAAATATTGATAGGAAAAAACCACCAAAACTCACTATAGAAACCATCTTGTAAATGCAGAAAATGCTGCATGGCATTGAGCACTACAAATGAAATGGCAGAGATAGAATAAAAAATAAAAGCATAAAAAAACAATGCGTACGCCTTTAGCGAAGGGCGTTTGGCAAAGCGTACCTTCATGGCAAAATAAAAAAACAATATACTAATACTTGCAGCCACCAGCAACCAGGTTTCGGTTTGCTGCAACATGGGCCAAATGTACTTATTCATTTGCTTTATAAAACACGTCGTTTCTATTAAGGTAAGGAGTTCCTTGGCCCGACCAAAAGCCAAACCTGTTTCGATGGATACCATTAAATAAAAATGGCAAACCTACGGCGTTGGTGTCGTTATAAACCGAGGTGTTTTGCATGCGGATATGCAAATGAGGGAAGGTAGAGTTACCGCTGTTTCCTAACCTAGCCAAAAAAGTTCCAATAGCTACAGTATCCCCTACTTTCACTTGAAAACCATCTGGAGAGAGATGCGATAGAAATACAAACTTTTGTGGTGCTGTGGCAATTACCAAGTAATTTCCGGCTGTATTTAAAGTATCTGGTCCATCCATTATTTGTTGGTTCTTAAACTGATTAACTAATCCAACAATGGTGCCATTTACTGGTGAGAAAATAGAATCAGAGAAGCAAAGAAAGTCTTCATTTTTTTCACCCATATTCTCAAAAAAATCACCTTGCTCATTGATGCGTACCATATCAATACTATACTTTTGAGGCGCATAATTGGCATGGTAATTTACCCATGGCTTTTCGCCAGCATGTAAGGCCAACCAAGTACCTTTAACGGGCATTTCTAGGATGGTACTTTCTGTTGGCTGAGGATAGTTAAAAGTGCCTTTGAAAATAAGGGCAGCCAAGCCAAAAGACAAGGCACAGAAGATAGACAACAATAAGAAAAGAATTCGCTTTACAAATTGCTCATTTAGACTTTGAGTAGCTGTAAAACTCAAGATTATTTCCATGATGGCTATAGACATCAACACGATGACAAATGCATGGTATAACAATGGATTGACCAGCGGTTTAAAACTCGCCACACTTAAAAACCAAGTAGGAATATCTAGGATGAAAAACACCATGGCGGCAAGCCATATAAATTTTAGAACCCAAACAAAAACGGGTGAATTTGCCTTCCACAGCCAATTGCGGGTGTTAAGTTCTTTCTTTACAAACCACAACCTAAGTAGTAAGACGCCAAGAAATATAAGCGTGGCAATAAGTATTCCTGTGTGATAAGTATCTTTTAAATAGCCAAAAGTATTTTTCATAATTACTCAAATCTTAATGCTTCTATAGGGTCTAATTTACTGGCTTTAATGGCAGGATACAAACCGCTAACTAGACCAACTAATAAACATAAACTCACCCCTCCCAATATCCAAAGCCAAGGAATTATAAAACCAACCCCAACCAACGCAGTTACAATATTACCAATGATGATTCCTAAGATAATCCCACCAAATCCACCAATTTGACAGATTACAATGGCTTCTAATAAAAACTGTCGGCGTATCACTTCTTGAGTAGCCCCAATGGCTTTTCTAATGCCTATTTCGCGGGTTCGTTCTGTGACAGAAACCAACATAATATTCATTAAACCCACAGCTGCACCTATTAGAGTGATAAAGCCTATAACAGTGGCTGCAATGGTTACATAACTCAGGTTAGAAATGAGTTCTTTGGCAATATTATCAGCTTTATAAATGTTAAAATTATCCTCTGCCCTCACCGGAATTTTTCTGATTTTTCTAAACAAAGAGGTAGCTTCTTCTACTGCAAAATCTAAGGTTTTGATATCATTTACTGCCACCGTAATCACGCTACTCATATTGGGCATTGAAAAGGTTTGATAGGCATTTTGAATGGGTACGATGACGATTCTATCTCCACCAAACCCCATGCTACTTCCTTTGCTTTTTAAGATGCCAACTACTTTATACTTGGCTCCGCCAATAAAAACATATTCGCCCAAAGGATTTTTTGTTTTAAACAATTTAGATTGCAGTTCGGAGCCTATGAGTGCTACATTGGCAGCAGAGTTAACCTCTTGTTGCGAAAAATTTCTACCATCATTGATATCATATCCTGCCACTTTCAGGTAATTTACATCCCCTCCCATGATCATGATATTGGGATCTGTTTTTCTATTTTCGTATTTAACAGTACTATTAAAACTTGCATTTACCGACAAAGAAATGGTAGATGGAAAGTTAAAATCGGCCACAAACTTATCTGCTTCTGATTTTAAAATGGGTCTGTATTTTTTTACCCCTCTAGGCCCACCCGAGAACTTAATACTTTGTCCACGGTTTTTTATGTTAAAGGTATTGGCACCCATATTAGAGAATGACGTATTGATACCCGCTTTTATGCCATCAATGGCTGTTAAAATGCCCACCAATGCCATAATTCCAATAGAAATGATAAGGGCGGTGATGATGGCCCTTAACTTATTTCCTTTAATGGAAGTGAGTGCAATGCTTAAGTTTTCTCTGAATGTCATGCTTTAGCGGCGCTAGAATTAAGCTTTTGTTTTTCTAAAAAATAGAATCCTTTTCTGTTGTCTCTTTCTTGAAAATCGATAATCATACCTGCAAAAAAGAAAATCTGCCCAGCGTTATAAATTACTTCTATACCTTGTACTTGGGCTTGTTTGTCTTTATCGGTTTTTTCGTCGAAACCTATAACTAAACCTTTGTCTTGGGCATTTTTTTGTCTGATGCCCACACGCAAATAATAACCATCTGGAATTTGAAGGGTAGCTTGATAATGATGTATGGCTTGCAAGGCAGCCTCTGTAAATTCTATGAATTGCATAATTTTAGTGTGGCAATTTAATGAATATGCAGTCAAAAAACACCTACTTAGCACTTAATCCTTATAATCTCAGAATCTGCTATCACATAAATTTCATCGTCTTTTTCTTGTTCAAAATTTGCCAAACCTGTGAGTTTGCCAAAAGCAGGTAAAATTGTTCGGTTTGATCCAACCACGAAACAAGGAAGCCTAAGGACTTGTTTGCCTTTGCCTCTAAGGGTATAGCCAGGGTGAATATGACCACAAATCACATGTTCGTTTTCATCGCCACGTGGCTCATGGATAAGGCAAATTTGATGGTTGATATATTTATGTTGGGTATGGAAATTGGGTTGTTTTAAATGATAGGCAGGCAGAATATCGTGGTTCCCACGGAGCAAAATGAACTGGATTTGGGGATAATTTTGAATAAAATCAAGAAACCAATTCCACTCCACATTAAGATTCGAATGAAATAAATCTCCCACGATAAATATTTTTTCAGTATCCACCTGTTGGATGAGAGCTGCTAATGAATGTAAATCGTTCATGCCTGCAAGGGCTGGCATGGGTATTCCATTTTTCCTAAAATGGGTGGCCTTCCCTAAATGTATATCACTTAAAACCAAAGCCTTTTCTGCATACCAATAAATGGCCTTTTGGGGCAATAAGCCCAACAACTGCTCACGTATCTGAATATTTTGAATCAAGTGAAGGATGATTTTGTTTCAAAATAAATTAACTTTCGCCATTATGTTAGATTTTTCTCTGGTTTCAATCAAACAATTGTCCGTTCACCAAACGGGAAATAAGCAAAATGGAGAACCGCTGTTGTTATCTAAACAAGCTGTGGCCGAAATAGATGATGATTTAGAAGCGCATTTGTTATCCTATTTTCTTAAACCTTTTCAGTTGCCCGAATATTACCATTTAGGGTTTTCGAGCGACCACCACGAATTAAATCCGGTGTTTAATTATGCCAAAGATTTGTTTGAGAGACCCGATTCGTTTCACATACAGAGTATTCATTTGGCAAAACACTTATACGAAGTGGCCTTGCATCCTAATATTTTAGCAGGTGATTTTTATGTATGTAGCTTCGAGGGTACGCAATACGATGGCAATTTGGTTCAAATGATTGGCATATTTAAGGCTGAAACCAAAGACCATTTTTTAAAGGTAAGTCGCATGGGACAAGATTATGCCCTAGCAGTAGAAAGCGGTATTTCTATCGATAAACTAGATAAAGGTTGTTTAATTATTAATGTAGAAGAAGAGAAAGGATTTAGGGTTTGTGTAACCGACAAAACCAATAAAAGCAGCGAAGCGGCCTATTGGAAGGATGTTTTCTTAAAAATTAAACCCTGTTCGGATGCGTATCATTTAACACAAAACTTTTTGCATGTAACCAAAGACTTTTTAACCCAACAAGTGCCAAAAGAATTTGAGGTAAATAAAACTGATCAAATAGATTTATTAAATCGATCTGTTAAGTTTTTTAAGGAGAATGAAACATTTAATGAACATCTCTTTACCGAGCAGGTCTTCGAGGGAAATGAAGGTCTGATTACTTCTTTTCAAGATTATAAAAAATCGGTTCAAACCGAATATGAAATAGAGTTAAAGGATGGATTTGACATCTCTGAGCAAGCAGTAAAAAAGCAGTCGAAAATCTTTAAAAGCATTTTAAAGTTAGATAAGAACTTTCACATCTATATACATGGTGATAAAACCAAGATAGAAAAAGGTGTAGAAGCCGATGGCAGAAAGTATTATAAAATTTATTACAACGAAGAGCATTGAGTTTTAGGAATAAATTACAAAACTTTTTAGTTGTAACACTTGGGGTAAGCCATAAGGAGGCAAAAGGATTTATAGCCACAGGAAGCGTTCTTATCAATGGGAAAATAGCGCAAGAAAATCTACCGATTAGCGAATTTGATGAAGTAATTTTAAATGAAAAACTTATTCAACATCCCAAAAAATATCGTTACATAAAGTATCATAAAGCCATTGGTGTAGAGTGCAGCATGCGTTTAGACGCAGCAGATACTTTAGGAAATATTTTACCAGAACAGCTTCAAGGTTTGCAAGTTTGTGGAAGGTTAGACAAAGCCTCGGAAGGCTTGCTTTTGCTCACAGACCATGGAAAGCTCCTACAACAACTTACCCATCCACAAAAGGGTATTTGGAAAACCTATGAGGTTTGGTTTGAGTCTGAAATTACAGATGATTTTATCAAAGAATTTGAAGCAGGAGTTTATGTTGGGGGGCAGTTAACCAAACCAGCTAAAATAAAAAAACTGGGGTTGAACCAACTTGAAATTCAACTTCAAGAAGGCAGAAATAAGCAGATAAGGAGAATGAGTTTTTCTCTTAAGAACTATGTAACCCAATTAAAACGAACTAAGATTGGCGAAATTAATCTTGGGAATTTGGATAGCGGAACCTATGCCGAGTTAAGCGAAGAGGAAGCAAGTTTTGTAAGAAAATTGCTTTCCATTTGATTATGAAATGAAAATAATTAGTTTTGATATTCAATAAACATCAAACATGTTAAAAAGAGCACTCATTATTGCGGCGGTTTTTGTGGTAGCCATCGTTATTTTCTTCAATTGGTTCAAAAAAGATACAAAAAAACATAGTCCAGCTGCCACTGCAGCTTACAATGATGGCCAAGTAAACATCAAAATTGATTATTGTAGACCCTATGCCAAGGGCAGAATTATCTTTGGAGATGAGGCAGCCGAAGCTTTACAACCTTATGGTGAATATTGGCGTTTAGGAGCCAATGAGGCCACTACTTTTGAAACCAACACAGATTTAATGTTTAATGATAAGAAATTAGCAGCAGGCAAATATTCTATCTATGCCTATCCTGGACATGGTGTATGGACA
This sequence comes from uncultured Chitinophaga sp., assembly GCA_964443415.1. Classification (GTDB taxonomy): domain Bacteria; phylum Bacteroidota; class Bacteroidia; order UKL13-3; family UKL13-3; genus B1. Next base: position 15,849 of record CAYUDC010000009.1, read on the forward strand.
GTTTGCGTGAATACAGACTGGGACAGATGGGGGGCGCAAGAGGCAGACAAAACAAAGGATGTGTTAAGAACAGAAGTACCTGCTATCAATGACGCAGATTTTCAGGAGCAGTTCGAGATTAAACTTACTAAGGTTGATTCAAATAATAGCATAATGATGAATTTTCACTGGGATAAAACTTCAGTGAACGTGCCATTAAAAAAATACTCAGGAGAATAATTTAAAGTTTACCACTCCCCATTTTTGTAGGCGGTACATCATACTGGTTCTTAATACGCCTAAGCCATAAATGGAGCTTCTTTTAAAGTTAATGGAGGAAGCTTCTGGAAAGTATTTGGTTGGGCAAGTAACCTCGGCAATTTCATACCCTTTAAGGCAAATTTGCGCTGTAATTTCGTTGTCAAATACAAAATCATCACTGCATTTAGAGAAATTAACATCCTTTAAAACTTTTGCATCAAAAGCGCGATAGCCGGTGTGGTATTCGGATAATTTTTGACCCATTAAAATATTCTGAAACAGGGTAAGCATTCTATTAAAGATATACTTATACATAGGCATTCCGCCTTTTAAAGCACCTTTTCCTAATATTCTTGAACCAAAAACCACTGGATACACTTCGTTGGCAATGATGCTGCTCATGGCTAAAATAAGCTTGGGGGTGTATTGGTAATCTGGATGCAGCATGATAACGATGTCTCCATTTAGTTCTAAAGCCTTGTTGTAGCAGGTTTTTTGGTTGCCACCATAGCCTTTATTTTTCTCGTGTCTAATCACATGTTGGATACCTATACTTCTTGCCAGTTCAGAGGTTTCGTCTCTGCTAGCATCATCAACTAAAATTACCTCATCTACAATTTCAAGGGGAATTTCGGCATAGGTTTTTTCAAGGGTTCTTGCAGCATTATAGGCTGGAAGTACAACGATTATTTTTTTACCGTTTAGCATAGGATGGCAAAATAAACTAAATAAAGAAGAGTAACCAAACTAGAATTAACACTGGCAGTAAAATTGGCAAACTAAATTTAAGTATATACTTACCAAAATCTGGCATTTTAACCCCATTTTGCTCTGCTATGGCTTTCACCATAAAATTGGGGCCATTGCCTATGTAAGTCATGGCACCAAAGAAAACAGCTCCAGCAGAAAGAGCCATGAGTTGAGTGGCTGTTTCTCCGTTTATAAAAGCCTTTACATCTGCTATTTCGTTGATACTTAAACCCGCTTTAGACATAATAAGGGTTAAAACATTTAAATAGGTAGGTGCATTATCGAGCACGCTGCTAAAAATACCACTACTCCAAAACACCAATGAATCATTGATGACCATGCTACTGCCGGCGCCGCTGGCAAAAGCCTCTAGCAACTGCAGGGCAGGCATCATACTCAAAAAAATGCCAATAAACAAAAAGGCCACTTCTTTGATGGGTTCAAAATCAAAATCATTGCTTTGAAGGGCTTTAGAATTGGCAAAGGAAAAGCTCATAAAGGCTGCACTTAATTGAACCAATTCTCTTATAAAAGAGAGCTTTTTGCCATGAAATTCGATGTATGGCATGAAATCAAAAATATTGGGGTCAAGAAAAACAGAAGCAACAGCAATAAACAGCCAGAAAAAGTTCCTTTTACCTGTGATTAACACTTTATTGGTGTAATGTACATTGCTATCTACTTCATCTAGGTCTTTATTCTTAGTTTCGAAATAATAAAACAAGGCAAGCAAAGAAAGGATGGCAACTAGCCAAGGTTGCCAAAGATGACTGAGTGTCCACTGGAAAGGCACACCTTTTAAAAATCCCATAAACAGCGGCGGATCTCCGATGGGCGTTAAAGAGCCACCCACATTTGAAACTATAAAAATAAAGAAGACGATATGATAAGGTTTTAATCGATAACGATTTAAACGCATAAAAGGCCTAATAAGCAATACCGAGGCCCCTGTTGTTCCTATTAAATTGGTAAGTAAGGCTGCTAAAAATAAGAAGGCAATGTTTGTAATGGCTTTCGACTCTATGTCGGCAAAAATATAAATACCACCGCTGGCTACATATAACAAGGTAAGAAGGCTAATGAATGAAACATATTCGGCAATGGTTTCGATGGGCAAGAAGGTATTATGTAACATGAATATATAATACGAGGCTACTAAGGCGCCAATGGCAACGCTAATTTTTTTATAATGATGATGCCAAAAAGAGGCAAAAAAAATAGGTCCAGTAGCAATCATCAATAAAAGAGAAACAAAAGGCAAAACCAGCCAATTGGGAGGTAGTTGGGCATGAATACTTAATATCATTGGGCAAATATAGCATAAATGGCCTTTTGTGCCTGATGCTATTTGTAATAAACAGGATAAAAGGCATCCACAAAATGGGTAATTTCTGTGATTCCATTGGCATGGTTGATGGCGATTATATCAAAGCGAATTTCTTTATTGATTTTCTTGAATCGCATATAGCCTTCGGCGGCTCTAGAAATATGCTGTTGTTTAGAGCGGTTTACAGCAAACTCGGGTTCTACCTTTGCATTGTGTCTGGTTTTAACTTCTATGAAAATGATTTTATCTTGAAATTCACAAATCAAATCTATTTCATACTTTCCGGAAACAAAATTCTGATCGAGGATTTTATACTGCTTTTTCTCTAGAAATTGTATGGCCAACTCCTCTCCTCTTTGGCCAGTTAGCTTGTTGTTATTGGTGTTTTCTTGGTTCATACCTAAAGTTATAAAAACTTTGGGTCAAACCAAAACTAGGCATTTTTACTCACCAACACTACCCCACCAATGGTTATCACCGAGGCAATAAAGGTGGTGGTGTCTAAGGGCTCACCTAACCATGCCCAACCCAATAAAATAGCGACTAAAGTATTAATGTAGGCGTAAGTTGAAACAATGGTGGCTGGTAAATTTTTTATCACATACATATAGGCGCTATAAGCAAGCAAGGAACCAAACAAAATAAGGTAAACCAAAGCATTAATGGCTTCTATATGGGGGTGAAGGTTAGAAAGTTCTCCTCTGATGCCTGCCACTATAAAGAGGAATAATCCACCAGGGATCATTTGCAATCCAGCGGCAAATAAAGGGGGAACTCCTGTTTGATGATTCTTTGAATAAACTGTTCCGATGGCCCAGAAAATATTAGACAGCACCACGGCGGCAATACCCCAAGCGTAAAGAGGATCATCAAAATAGGCAATTTTATCTTTAAAAAAGAATACCTGACCCACCAAACACAAGGCAAAGCCAAGGATTACCAGCCATGAAATTCTAGATTTATCGCCAGTTAATCTATTGATGAGTACAATCCAAACTGGGGTTAATGCACAGATTAATGCAGTGAGGCCACTACCCACATACTGCATGGCCCAGCTGATTATACCATTGCCCCCAGCCAACATTAATAGGCCGTTGGTAGAGAAGGTTTTTAAGGATTTAAGAGGAGGTAATTTGTAACCTTTTAGTAAGAAATAAGAAATCAAAACCGTACCGGCTAGAGTATGTCTAAAGGCTGCCATGGCAAAGGGAGGAAAGGAATCCACTCCAATTTTAATGGCTAAAAAGGTGGTTCCCCAAAAAATGGAAACGGCCCAAAAGGCTAGCCAGGCAATGGCTTTAGGAGATAAATTCAATTGTTAGGTTGTTTAATTGCAAATGTACAGTTTGAAATAATATTTCTTAAGTTCGCAGCAAATGAAAACAATTCTTATTAAAAACGCACTTTTAGTAAATGAAGGCGAAACATTTCATGCTGATGTTTATATCAAAGGCAGTTTTATTGAAAAAATAGAAAGGCAAGGCATTCAAATGCCCGCCGATAGAGTGATTGATGCCACTGGCAAAATTTTAATTCCAGGGTTAATAGACGACCAAGTTCATTTTAGGGAGCCAGGTTTAACACATAAAGGAGATTTATACACAGAGCCAAAATCTGCCATTGCTGGAGGGGTAACCTCTTATATGGAAATGCCCAATACCTCTCCTAGCGCCGTAACAGTTGAATTGTTAGAAAGCAAATACCAAAGAGCATCTGAGGTTAGTTTGGCCAATTATAGTTTCTTTATGGGCACTACCAACACCAACTTAGAGGAGCTATTAAAAATAGATGAGACTAAGGTATGTGGTGTTAAAATTTTCATGGGCTCTAGTACTGGCGACATGTTGGTTGATGACCCCATAGCACTTGAAAATATTTTTAAAGAAGTAAGAACCATCATTGCCACTCATTGCGAAAAAGATCCTTTGGTTAAGGCTAATCAAGCCGAAATTATTGCCAAGTTTGGAGATCAAATTGATGCCACTTATCATCCAAAAATTAGATCTGCAGAAGCTTGTTATTTATCGTCGAGCTTTGCAGTTGAATTAGCTAAGAAGCACAATACAAGGTTGCATATTCTACATATTAGTACCGCTAAAGAACTGTCTTTATTTAGAAATGATATTCCCTTGGTTGAAAAAAGAATTACTGCAGAGGCCTGTACACATCATCTGTGGTTTAGCGATGAAGACTATGCCAGCAAAGGGAATTTTATTAAATGGAATCCGGCAGTAAAAACGGCGGCCGACCGCGATGCCATTTTAGCTGCTGTAATTGATGGCAGAATAGACATATTAGCTACAGATCATGCTCCTCATACGTTGGAGGAAAAGAGTCAAATCTATCTAAAAGCACCTTCGGGTGGGCCTTTGGTTCAACACACCTTAAATGCATTAATAGAATTGTACCATCAAGGTAAGATTAGCCTTGAAAAAATTGTAGAGAAAGCCTGTCATAATCCTGCGATTTTGTTTGAAATTGATAGAAGAGGATTTTTAAGAGAAGGATTTTTTGCAGATTTGGTGTTAGTAGATACCAAAGGTTCCTATGTAGTAGAGAAATCGAATATTCTTTATAAGTGCGGTTGGAGCCCATTTGAGGGCGAACGCTTTCACTCTGAGGTAACGCATACATTTGTCAATGGTAACCTAGTGTATGAGCAAGGTAAGTTTGATGAAAGTGTAAAAGGAATGAGATTAACCTTTAATAGATAGTATATGAAAAGTATTTCCCAATGGTTTGAAGAGTATGGCGAAAGTCACCAAAACCCTACAAACAAAATGGTTCATTGGATTTGTGTTCCAAGTATTTTCTTTAGTATCATAGGCCTGCTATATGTAGTAAAGATCACCTTAATGGGTGTATCATTTCACTTAGCTACGGTAATGATTATTTTGGCAAGCATTTTTTACATACGGCTTTCTTGGAAGCTTTCTGTGGGCACCATTGCTTTTGCATTTTTCTGCCACTTAATTGCACGGTACTTATACGAAAACAACTTTCCATTGTTTGAAATTTCCTTATCCATATTTGTGATAGCATGGATAGGACAATTTTGGGGTCATAAAATAGAAGGTAAGAAGCCATCGTTTTTAAAAGACCTTCAATTTTTGCTGATTGGACCAGCTTGGTTGATGGGTTTTATTTATGATGGCATTGGAGTAGACTACAGGTAATTAGGCCAGCATCGGCACTTCCATCAATAATATTTCGGCTTGATCCGACAAGGCTGTGACAGAAATTTCTGAGGCATCAGATATTCCTAAACCATCTCTAGTCTCCAAAGATATTCCGTTGATTTCCCAATTTCCTGAGAGGATAAATGCATAAACTCCGTGGTTAGGGCTTTTAATTGTGTGAGTTGCTACGATACCTTTATCAAACTTTCCCATATAAAATCTGGCATCTTGGTGAATCCACACCCCTTCTTCGTTGGGAGTTGAAGACAAAACCATTTGCAATTTATTGATTCTACTTTCTACATTTAATGTTTTTTGATCGTACCGTGGTGTCACATTTTTTTGATTAGGAAACACCCAGATTTGAAGAAATTTGGTTTGGCGGTCTTTGTTTCTATTATACTCGCTATGAAAAATTCCGGTTCCGGCGCTCATTACCTGAATATCGCCTTGACGAATAACAGCCGTGTTTCCCATAGAATCTTTGTGCTCTAAATCCCCTTCGAGAGGAATGGAAATGATCTCCATATTATCATGAGGATGTTTGCCAAAGCCCATGGCAGAAGCTACAGTATCGTCGTTAAGCACCCTTAACGCGCCAAAATGTATTCTTTCTGGATGATGGTATGAACCAAAGCTAAAGGTGTGATGAGATTGAAGCCAACCAAAATCTACAAAGCCTCTTGTGTTTGCTTTATGAATTACTGTTTTCATGTGATCTAAATTTATGGTACAAAGGTAGATAAAGAAACAGCGTTAAAACATTGACCTAGATTAAGAAAGCACTTAACGTTTTTGGAGTTTGAGTTTGGAGCGAATTTTTGAAAGAAACTCTGGGGTAATGCCAAGGTAAGCGGCTATGAGGTGTTGCGGCACCCTTTGTACAATAGCAGGATAGCGATTAACAAAGGCTAAATAACGTTCTTCTGCAGGTTCGCTGTAGGAAGATAGGAGTCGCTTCATGAGGGTTTCATGTGTGCGTTGAACCATCAAACGAAACATGCGCTCGAAGGCAGGGATTTTTTGAAACAGGCGTTCTTTGGCTTCAAAACTTATCATGATAAGTTCTGTGTCTTCTAAGGTTTCTATAAAAAGATTAGCAGGTTTCTGTTGAGAGAAGCTAGCCAAATCACTCACCCACCATTCTTCTATTCCAAAATATAAATCTACTTCATTTCCGTTTTGATTTAAATAGTACACCCTACAGCAACCTTTATTGATAAAGGCTTCGAAGTTGCAGATTTCACCCGCAGACAAAAGTTGTGTTTTGCGCTTTACCTGTTTAACAGAGATTTGAGAATGAAAATATTCAAAATCCTTCTCGGTTAAATGTATGCATCTAGAAATATAGGCATCGATGGAGGAAAAAACGCTTGGATGAGTCATAGGATACATAAACTTAGAACGACTTCTTAAAATAGGAGATGATGGGGACTATGATGCAAAATAATGTAAAAACACACTAAACAAACTAAAATTTAAATTTAAATTGGGTGAATTTAAAATGAAAATACCTTAACATTGTGCAAAGCATTTTAATGAATTGAATGTTATACTTATATAGAAAAATAGGAGATTATTTAAAGGTATATATTAGACCTAATAACACTTTAGTTGAGATTGATTCAAATAACAATCATCTTAAGTCAGTTTTAACTGATCACTACCAAAGTGCTTCATTGACTGATTTAAAGTTAAATAGAAAAGAAATATATAATAATGTAGATTACTTTTTAGTTAATGGCGCTCATCATTATTGGGAAGACATACAAGAAAATCTTGGATTGATTCATGCTAATTGCACCCATAATAGCAGGTTAATTTTAGTTTATTATAGTTCCTTGTGGAAGCCCTTTATTAAATTAGCCGACTCTTTTGGATTGAGACAAAAACGCCATGAAATGAACTGGTTATCTCCAGATGATATTCAATCATTAGGGCTGTTATCAAATTTTGAAATTATAAGAGATCAACCCAAAATACTATTACCCTTTAATATCCCATTGATATCAATGGTGGTTAACAAATATCTTGCGGTTTTGCCTATTATTAGAAACTTCTGTGCCATAAGAATTGCTATATTAAGACCAAAAGTTTCACCTTGGAAAGAAAAACCTTCTGTATCTGTGGTAGTACCCGCAAGAAATGAAGCGGGCAATATAGAAAACGCATTAATCAGAACCCCATTAATGGGAGAAAATGATGAACTCATTTTTATAGAAGGTAACTCTACTGATAACACCTGGGATGTTATTCAGGAATTATCTAAAAAGCCAGAATATCAGGCGAAATGGAAAGGAAAAATTAAGATTGCTCAGCAAGATGGCAAAGGAAAAGGTGATGCTGTTAGAAAGGGCTTTGCCATGGCAGAAAATGAAATCTTAATGATTTTAGATGCCGACTTAACAGTACCACCTGAGGAATTACCTAAATTTTATGAGGCTATTTACAGCGAAAAGGGAGAGTTTATAAATGGAAGTAGATTAGTGTATCCAATGGAAAAGAGGGCAATGCGCTTTTTTAATATGATAGGCAATAAGTTCTTTGCGCTTACCATTTCTTACCTTTTGGGCACACGATTAAAGGATACCTTATGCGGTACCAAAGTACTAACTAAAGATAACTATAATAAAATTGTTTTAAATAGAAATTATTTTGGAGAATTTGATCCATTTGGTGATTTTGATTTAATTTTTGGTGCAAATAGATTGGGATTAAAAATTGTTGAAGTTCCCATCAAATATAGAGATAGATTGTACGGAGACACTAATATTAGCAGATGGAAGCATGGGGTTATTTTATTAAGAATGACCCTATTTGCTGCTAGAAAATTAATGTTTAATTGACAAATTCAATAGTTCTATATTTATGATTTTGGATGCTAAAAATTTTATTAAACTAAAAAACTTTTATTTATTCAAAATCTTATTGCTTGATGGTTTGGTAGGTATTCTTAGTTATTATTTGACCAAGTACGTATTAAAATTAAATGATATCAACGATTTTAACATTGGCTTAATATTTTTACTGATAATAATTTTTTCGCTCAACTTTTTAAAATCTGATAAATTAAAATCACTTTTGAATGGTTTTGACCTAAGTATTTTCACCCACGTTTTAACTTTTATTTTTGCATTTAACTGGATATTGCTTGCGCCCATGTTGCAAGGAGGCCACAAGTACTTTTGTACGATGGGAGGTGTGGTGCCATTTTCTGATGGATATAATTATTTTGAGAATCTAATAAAATGGCCGAGTAATCATTTTAATGTAATAGGATCTTGGCGCGCATTAAATGGGATATTAGATATTTTAGTTTTTTATATTGGTGGAAAAACACTCCTTGGATTTCTATTGGTAAGAGCATTTTTAATTAGTTTGGTTTTTGGCAACTATGCAAAGGTGGTATCAAAAATGATTGGCACTCAAAGCGCATTGGTTCAAATAATATTTCTGATATATTGGATCTTACCCTATACCAACACTACGCTTACCGAAATTAATGGATTAATTATCTCCACTGCTGGGTTTTCATTGTTAATTATGTCTATCATCCAACAAAACTTTAAAAATTGGATTTGGGCAATTTTAATTATTGGCCTAGCAAATGTTAGTAGACCATTTAGTATGATTTTACCATTTACTTTATTAATTACCATTTATTTTTTCTCTCAAATTAAATATAAGCCAAGATACATTTTGATTTTGCTTACTTTCCTAATTATGTTAACCGTTTTCTTTCCATCATGGATTCATAAGAAAATTGGTGCCCCAGGCAGCGAACTAAATGGGAATACTGCTTGTGTAATTTTAGCAATCACTAGAAACTCTAATTGGAAAGAAACGCTTATTGAATTTGAAACTAAGTTTAGTTCTCTATCAAATGCTGAACGAAATAAGCTAATGCTTCACGAAGCATTAGTGAATTTTAAGCAGCATCCAAACAAAAGCTTACAAGCTTTATTAAAAGCTGCTAAATCTGCCTACATTGGTTTTTTCAGAAATTCATTTTCTCTGTTAATACCCATTCATATTATGGATAATTTCATGTTGTTATTTTCTAGTTTAACATGGATAGTATTAATTATTTTTTCATATAAATATTGGGAACAGTTTAAATTGATTATCCTATTATTTTGGATAGGAGTTTTCAACTTTTTCTTTTTTGCGCCAGTAGTTTACGAATCTGGCGGGTGGAGAATAGTGGCCAGTTTAATGATACCATTTACATTTTTATTTACCTTTCTTTTCATCGGGTTGAAACTATTTTTAGATAGAAAAAAGCTAAATACTATTGCCACATATGAACAGGGTATGTCTGAAGTTAATTTAACATGGATTCCTAAATTTGTCTCCATACTTATTTTTATCTCCATTCTATTTATGTTTACCACAAGGAGATATAAAATTGGAAATTCTGATTTCAATTTCTACTTAAATTTTGTAGAAACTAAAGACCAAATTGGTTGGAAATCATTTAATGAGGCATCAATTTCAAAAGAGGGATTTAATAATTGGTTAAATTTTGTGGATTATTGTAAGGTAGATTGCAAACCATTAATTAATTATTTTGACGTTCACTTCACCCAATTTGATAAAATTATTTGGAATAAGGAAGGCTACATACTGATCAAAAAAAGTGATATACATGAAGATTTATTATTACCAAATGATTCCATCATCCATCCATGGGCTCCCAAATTTACCATAAAAGAAAACTAGATGTTAAGTACTAAGGCAAAAATTAAATTAGCTTCTTTAAGCAGCAAGGTAATTTCATCCATGCGCTTGATGATTGGCTTAAAAAACAATGGTATTTTCGAAAAAAAAGGTGTTAAATGGGATCTTGATTTAAGCGATGGAATCGACTTTGCCATTTACCTCCAAGGTGTTTTTGAGCCTGAAACCTACCATATCTATAAAAAGTTAATACGTCCTGGTTTTAATATTATTGATATTGGTGCCAATATAGGAGCCCATACGATTCATTTCTCTAAATTGACGGGCGAAAAGGGCAAAGTTTATGCTTTTGAACCTACAGATTATGCCTTTAATAAACTATCTAAAAATGTTTCATTAAACAAAGACTTTACAAGTAATACAACAATAACCCAAGCCTTGTTAATCAATGAAGTGAATGATCAAACTCCTCAAGTAATACCTTCTAGATGGCCTTTAAATGCAAATAAATCTGACAATGCGCATCCTGTACATTTAGGTGTATTTGAAAGTTTAAACAATGCTCAAAAAATTAGGCTAGACGATTGGTATGAAGGTTTAGGACAACCCACAATAAACCTTATTAAAATTGATGTGGATGGATTTGAAATAGATGTATTAAGAGGAGCAAATAACCTATTAAAGAAACAAAAGCCAATCATGGTGATGGAATTTGCACCCTATGTTTTTGAAGAAAGAGGTTACCATTTTAACGACCTAATTTCTTTGTTAAACGAACATCAATATACTTGTTATTTGCCAAACGGAAAACCAATTCCATTAAATGAAAATCTACTTCAATTTATTCCTACTGGTGGATCAATTAACGTGGTTTTAAAATGAAAGAGCAAATTCATCAACACAACAAAGAAATTCATTTAAATAAAGATTATTGGGACAAAAAACCAAGTTTAAGAAAATCCTATATAAAACTTTATCAAGCAATTGAATCTTTCATTACTGAAAAAGAAACTGGTTTAACTTTGGAAATTGGTTCTGGTATTGGTAGAATTAAAGATGTCATTCCTTATTGTATTACCTCAGATTTATTTGAAAATCCTTGGCTCGAAAGAACTGAGAATGCATACCAATTATCTTTTACTGATCAATCATTAAATAACATCATATTATTTGATGTTTGGCATCATCTAGAGTACCCTATGGCATTTTTAAAAGAGGCAAATAGGGTTTTAAAGCCTGGTGGAAAGGTCATCTTAATGGAACCTGACATGAGCTTAATTGGTAAATTTGTATATGGCAATTTTCATCATGAGCCTTTGGGTTTTAATCTTGCAATTAGTCAGAATGAAAACGCACAACAAAACACCTATTTTGCGGCTCAATCATCGGCATACAGACATTTTGTAAAAAAAGAGTTTCCGTTGGTTTTTAATCAATGGAATCTTATCAAAATGAGGCGAATTACTTCCTTTGCCTATCTTGGTTCTGGAGGTTTTAGTGGGCCTTCATTGTACCCTAACTTCTTATATCCAATCATTAGCACATTAGACAAAATTTTAGGACTATTTCCATTTTTGTGCTCTGCCAGACTTTTGGTGGTTCTTGAAAAAAAGTGAATTTAAACTCCTCAAGTTTAATTACTTTTACTTTTCACTACAAATTAATTAACATTGTATATGAAAGTAAAACTACTCTGCCTATTAATCCTGATTAGCCTAAGCATTCAAGCTCAAATCACAATCGTTAATTCTGATATGCCTCAAGCTGGTGATACCTTGCGTTTCTCGGTGGCTACCAACCTAAGTAACTATACCAAATCGGGTGCAAATCAAGTATGGGATTTTAGTAATATCAAACCTTTTACACAAGATGTACAAAGGTATTATACCCCTACCTCTACCCCCTATTTGCTTCAATTTTTTGGGGCGAGCTATGGTTTGCCAGAAATAATAGACCTCGGCCCTGTGGGTGGAAATGGATTTGCCTCTAATGTATTTGGATTTTATAGAAGCACCAATGCAGCCCTAGTTAGCATTGGCAAAGGTGCCACTGTGCAAAACCTACCTTTGGGTATTGTTTATTCGCAAAGAGACACCATTTATAAATTTCCTTTGAACTACGAAAACGCCAGAGAAGGTTATTTCGAAGGAAGTGCCAGCCTTTTAGGTTTAGGCGCTTTGGTTCAAACCGGAACCAGACAAACAGAAGTTGATGGTTGGGGAAGTATTATTACACCTTATGGCACCTTTGATTGCATTAGGATAAAAACAGAAGTAGAAGGAATGGATTCTATTAGCTTTAATGGCTTTGGCATTCCTATCCCAAATAGCCGCACCGAATATGTTTGGTTAGGTAAAAATCAAAAATTCCCTTTGATGGAAGTAGTGATTAATAACCTTACCGAAGCTACAACCATCAGGTATAAAGATATTTTTAGGCCAGAGTTGTATGTGAGCAATGCTAGATTTACGGCCAGCAGAACCACTGCTAGCACCAAAGACACCATCAATTTAAATAATCAATCTTTGGGCATGCCAACAGGTTACAGCTGGACCATCACCCCTTCTACCTTTAGATTTGTTGGCGGCACCAATGCCAGCAGCGCCACACCAAGGATAATATTTGATGCCATAGGAAAATACAGTATTAAATTGGCTGTAAATTACAATGGTGGATATGATGATACCTTACGCACAGATTACATTACCATTTCTCAAGGCTTGGAAGTTGACTTTAGCGCCGATAAGCCTAATCCTGGCTTAGGCGAAACAGTTACATTTACCGACAAAACTACCGGTAATCCCGTTGCTTGGCTATGGACAATTAGTCCAAATGCAGGCGTTCAATTTGTTGAAAATACCAGCAATGTGAGTCAGAATCCTAAAGTTAAGTTTACCATTAAGGGTAACTATAATGTTAGATTAAGAGCCACCAATGCTGCTGGCTCGGTTACCCTTACAAAAGAACAGTACATTCAGGTTTGGCCAACAGGCTTAGAGAATATTCACACAGAGAAAGGTATCTTTAAGTTTTATCCAAATCCAGCGAGTGAATCCTTGTTCTTGGAAAATTTATTAGGCGAGCCAACAACCATTCAATTAACCAATGTTTTGGGCGAGGAAGTTTACTCATTTAAACTCCCAGCGCTTACAGCATCAAGCTATTCAATTGAGCATTTAACTCCCGGCATCTATTTTTTAAGCACCAGCAATGATGCCTATAAAATGGTTGAAAAATTGGTTGTAGAATAATATTGTTGAAAACACAAAACTAACCTTAACGCAGTTGGGATATATTTGCGGTAATTATGCTTTTATCTCTCAGCATTCAAAATTTTGCCATCATTCACGAATCCCATATAGATTTTGATAATGGCTTGAATATTATCACCGGAGAAACTGGTGCTGGTAAATCTATATTAATGGGCGCACTTGGCTTAATTCTTGGTAACCGAGCAGAAACCAAAGATGTGATGCAAGGAAAAGAAAAGTGTATTATTGAGGCGGCCTTTGCCATAGAAGGTTATCAGTTACAATCTTTCTTTGAAGCCAACGAATTAGATGAAGCCCACCCTTGCATTGTAAGAAGAGAGCTTACTTCTAATGGAAAATCAAGGGCGTTTATTAATGACACCCCAGTTAACTTACAAGTGCTTAGAAACTTTGGCCTGCAGCTTATTGATATTGTTTCTCAGCATCAAACAATGGATTTAAATGAAAGTAGTTTTCAGCTAAAAACACTGGATGCCATTGCCAACAACGAAGACGCCTTATTTGATTATAAAAAGGCTTACCAATCTTATAAAAAGGCCCTATCACACCTTAAAGAGTTAGAACAACAAGAAGCTAACTCGAGGCAAGACGAGGATTATTTGAGGTTTGTGTTAAATGAACTCCAAGAATTATCGCCAAAGGCAGACGAACAAGAAATCTTAGAGGCAAGGTTAGACGAATTAAGCCATGCCGAAAGTATACAACAATCAACCGCTTTGGTTTTTGGCATGTTAGATGGTGGCGAACAAAGTGTATTAGACCGTTTAAGAGAGGCCAAAGCTCAATTACAAAATGTGGCCAAACATCACCCAAGTTTAAAGTTGATTTTAGATCGTTTAGAATCCAATATTGTAGACTTAAAAGACCTTTCTGAAGAACTTCAGCAAATTGCCGAACAAACACAATCCGACCCCGAATCGCTGGTGGCGGTAGAAAGTAGGTTGCAACAATTGTTTCATTTACATAAGAAACATAAAGTTGCTAATAACACAGAATTAATAGCCTTGATGCTCAATTTTGAGGAAAAATTTAATGCCCTTGGAAACCTAGAAAATGAAATTGAAAAGGCCAAACAGGCACTAGAAACTACCAAAATAGCGTTGCATCAAAAAGCAAAGGTTTTAACCGAAACTAGGGTTAAAGCCATCGAAGAAACGCGTTTAAAAGTAAATACTTTATTGGGCGAAGTAGCCTTAACCAATGCAGTATTTGAGGTACAGCTTAAACCTTTTGCAGAGGAAAAATACACCGCCGATGGTGCAGAGGATATTCAATTTTTATTTAGTGCCAATAAAGGCTTCGAACCTCAACCCATTAGCAAAGTGGCTAGTGGAGGAGAATTAAGCAGGCTAATGCTTTGCATCAAATCATTGATTGCCGACAAAGTTCAATTGCCAAGCATTGTTTTTGACGAAATAGATACAGGAATTTCTGGCGAAGCGGCTCAAAAGGTAGCTATGGTAATGCAAAAGCATGCCAAAAACCACCAAGTGATTGCCATTACTCATCTACCGCAAATCGCTGCCAAAGCGCAACAACACTTGTTTGTGTACAAAAATTCGGATGGAGCCACCACCCTTACCCATATCAAAAGTTTAAGTTTAGAAGAACGCGTAAATGAAATAGCAAGGATGCTAAGTGGTGAAAATCCCTCTGAAAATGTAAAGGCTGCCGCAAGAGAATTAATGAATTAAATAATAAAAACGTAAATTGCCCCCTAGATGAGTTTAAGTTTACAATACAATACCGAAAGAGGTAAGTTAAGAATATCAGAACATGGTCGTATCATTCAAATGATGATAGAGGTGGCTGTAGCCGAGCCAGACCGCGAAAAACGTCAGAAAATGGCCGAAGAGATGATACGTTTGATGAATCAGTTTAATCCTCAACTGAAGGATGTAGCTGATTATAAACAAAAGTTGTGGGATCACTTGTTTATCATGAGCGATTTTAAATTAGAGGTAGATTCACCCTATCCCATTCCAACCAAAGAAACAATTGCCAGCAAACCCGCACCAATGGGCTATCCTCAATCTAGAATTAAATATAGATTTTACGGCAAAACAGTATCTAAAATGATTGAGCATGTTTCTGAAATGGAGGATGGCGCCCAACGTACGGCCTACATCAATGCCATTGGCTCTTTCATGAAAATGAGCAGCAAGGCATGGAACCTAGAAATGCTGCAAGACGATGAGGTGATGGAGCATTTAACAGAGATTAGCAAAGGTAAGATTAGGTTAGAAGAGAGCGACGACTTGCAATTTAAACACATGCAACAGCGCAAAGTGCAAAATATTGGCTCAGATTCTTTTAGTGGCGGACCTCGCAATAACAATAAGAATCGTAACTTTAAGAAGAATAGAAACTTCAAGAATTTTAAGAACAGAGGTAACTAAGCAGCTTTTTATGAAAAGGCTTTTGCTCACCGCACTGCTTTTATTTTCTTCTACATTTATCTTTTCGCAGGCCAATGTTTTAGACTCATTGGTGGTAAGTGCGTTTAGACTACCTGCTGCATTTAAAACACTCTCCCTTAAATCTTCTAGCATTAGCAGAGAAAAAATAAAAACTTTTCAGCCACAAACCGCCGCAGATTTGCTGGGTATTGGTGCAGAAGTGTTTATTCAGAAAAGTCAGCAAAGTGGTGGAAGTCCTATGTTGCGCGGCTTTGGAACCAACCGTTTGCTCCTAGCAGTGGATGGCGTTAGAATGAATACGGCCATCTTTAGAGCAGGTAACTTACAACAGGTAATTGTAATCGACCCATTTGTAATTGAAAAGGCAGAAATTTGCTTTGGACCGGGTTCGGTAATGTATGGTAGCGATGCCATAGGCGGTGTGATTAGTTTTAATACCATTCAACCTCAATTAAACGCAGACGGATTTAAAACCAGCGCTAATGTTTCTACCAGGCTTTCATCGGCCAATAATGAATTTACCTACCATGGAAGGATAAATCTTGGATCAAAAAAATTTGCTTCTCTAACTGCCTATAGCACCCATCAATTTGGCGATTTAAAAATGGGTACAAATGGCCCTACAGACTATCTTCAAAACTATACCACCCAAACCATCGATACAATCGATATTAAAGTAAGAAATTCAGACCCCTTGGTGCAAACGCCAAGCGCTTATTCTCAGTTTAATTTGCTACAAAAGTTTCGGTTCGAACCAAATAAATATTGGGAAATAGAATGGACAAGCATTTACTCGCAATCTACCAATAATCCTCGCTACGATAGGCTTAATAGGTATAGAAACAATGGCAACCCATTTAGTGCCCAATGGTACTACGGGCCGCAAGTTTGGATGATGCACCTTTTGGAAATAGACACCAGAAAAGCTACCAAATTTTATGACAATGCTAAACTTCACTTGGCTTACCAACAGTTTAAAGAAAGTAGACACGACAGGAATTTTAATGACCCCATCCTGCGTCATCGATTAGAAAAGGTTAATGCATTAAACCTCAATGCCGATTTCGAAAAACACCTCTCCCTCAAATTTAATTGGCGCTATGGTGCTGAGTGGGTGGGCAATCAGGTTATATCCACCGGACAAAATGAAAACATCTTCTCTGGTATAGTCACTAATGGCCCATCAAGGTACCCGCAAGCTTATTGGCAAACTGCCGCCATTTATTCTGCCTTGCAATTTACCCCTAAACCAAATCACTATTTTAACGCAGGGTTTAGGGCAAATTACTTTTCTTTACAAGCAGACTTTAGTGCCAACCAAGCTTTCTTCCCTATTACCTTTAACCCGATTCATCAACAAAAAGCTTCCTTTACAGGTTCATTGGGTTGGGCTTATCATTCTAAAAAAAGTCATAGTTACCGAATCAACTTAGCCAGTGGATTTAGGGCGCCCAATGTAGATGATGCTGGAAAGGTATTCGACTCGCAACCAGGCGCTGTGCTGTTGCCTAATCCGCAGCTTGGGGCAGAGTATATTTGGAATACAGAAACAGGTTTAACTTGGTTGATTTTAAAAAAAATACACCTAGATGTCTGTACCTATTTTTCGTATTTAGAGGGAGCCATGGTGAGAAGAAACTTTCGGGTAAATGGCCAGGATAGTATGTTATATGATGGCGTCATGAGTCAAATTCAAACACTTAAAAACGCAGCATTTGCGAGGGTTTATGGACTTCAAGCCAGTGTAAAAATAGACCTACCTTATCATTTTGAAGCGCGTGCTTATTATAATTATCAGCAAGGAATAGAAGAAACAGACCTTGGGCAGCAAAGTCCCATGATGCATTTAAGCCCGAGCTTTGGCAGTTTACAATTGCAATATCAAACAAATAAATTGGTCTGTTTATTCTATATAAATTATAACGGTCAAATGTCTAATGCAAACCTATCCGAAGATGCAAAAGGCACTGCCTATCTTTATGCGAAAGATGGCAACGGGCTACCCTACGCTCCTGCGTGGCATACTTTAAACATTAGGATTAATTATACCTTTAGGAAGTACTTTCAAATAATGGCCGCAATAGAAAATATTAGCGATCAAAGATACAGGCCTTATCGCTCTGGCATTAGCGCAGCAGGCCGCAATTTTGTGTTAGGTTTAAACCTTCAGTTATAAACTAAACAGCTACATCATATTCTCTTAGCGCATTATTCAAAGAGGTTTTTAAATCGGTGCTAGCCTTACGCTTTCCAATAATTAAGGCACAAGGCACTTGATAAGTTCCAGCAGCAAATGTTTTGTTATATGAACCCGGAATAACTACCGATCTGGCTGGTACGATTCCTTTATATTCTATAGGCGTTTCACCTGTTACATCAATAATTTTGGTACTCATGGTTAAGGTAACTCCAGCTCCCAAAACAGCCTCTTGTTCTACTCTAACCCCTTCTACCACAATACACCTAGAGCCGATAAAACAGTTATCTTCAATAATTACTGGAGCCGCTTGCACAGGCTCTAAAACACCACCAATACCCACACCACCGCTTAAGTGAACGTTTTTACCAATTTGAGCGCAAGAGCCAACGGTTGCCCAAGTATCAACCATGGTTCCTTCGTCTACGTAGGCTCCAATATTTACATAACTTGGCATCATAATTACACCTTTGGCCAAAAACGCCCCATAACGCGCAATGCCATGAGGCACCACTCTAACACCCAAAGCAGCATAATCTTTCTTTAAAGCCATTTTATCATGAAACTCCATAGGGCCCACCTCGATGGTTTCCATTTGGCGAATTGGGAAATACATGATTACCGCTTTTTTCACCCAGTCATTTACTTGCCAGCCGCCTTCTACAGGCTCTGCTACCCTTAAAGTTCCTTTGTCTAAACGCTCAATAATTTGTTCAATGGCCGAACGTGTATTTTCATCCTTTAACAGGGATCTATCTTCCCAAGCTTTTTCAATGATTGATTGTAATTCCATATAGCAAATGTGACAAGCTTAAGCCATATTTCCAAGGCCTCTACTGAAACAATCTTCAACCACTTATTTTTGAAGCGCAAATATTACTATCATTGTGGTGATGAGTAAGCCCGCTGTAAAAATTGATGACTCTTGGAAAGATAGACTTTCTCATGCCTTTGCAACCGAAAGTTTTTTAGGCTTGACCCAATTTTTAAAACAGGAGAAGGCCGCTGGAAAATTAATTTACCCACCAGGCCCCTTGATTTTTGAAGCTTTTAATCGCACTAAATTTAATGACGTAAAGGTGGTTATTTTAGGTCAAGACCCCTATCATGGCCCCAATCAGGCGCATGGCTTAAGCTTCTCGGTGAATGATGGTGTCCCCTATCCACCTTCTTTGCTAAATATTCTTAAAGCCTGTATGGCAGACATCCCTGGATTTATGATACCTGGCAGTGGTAACCTTAGCAAATGGGCAGAAAGAGGTGTTTTGTTGCTTAACGCCACTTTAACTGTAGAAGCAGGCAAGGCAGGCAGTCATCAAAAAAAAGGTTGGGAAGAGTTTACTGATGCCGTAATTAGCGTGATTAGTGAGCAAAAGGAACATATTGTTTTTTTATTATGGGGCGCATTTGCACAAAGCAAAATCCCATTGATCAACCAACAAAAACATTTGGTGCTTACTGCGCCGCATCCTTCGCCACTATCGGCTCACAAAGGTTTTTTAGCCTGCCAACATTTTAGTAAAACCAATGAATGGCTAGAAGGCAAAGGCCTAGCCCCCATCGATTGGCGCTTGTATGAGCTTTAGGTTCAAAACTAAAATTTGAGGGCAGGATTTTTTTATAGAAATTGCCCTCTCATGAAAGTATTGCATACCTCCGATTGGCATTTAGG
>CAYUDC010000009.1:35685-46630 GCA_964443415.1 uncultured Chitinophaga sp.
GTTTGTGGCGTGCCGTTTTTAAGAGAAAGAGATATCAGCAAATTTACAGAAGGCGAAAGCTATACAGAACGTTCGGCTCGGATCAACCAGAACATAAAAAAACATTATGAATTGGTGGCCAATTTAGCCATAGAAAAACAAAAACAATTAGGCAAGAAACTGCCCATTATTGCAACCGGACATTTGTCTGTAGCAGGCGGAAAAAGAAACGAAGACGATGGCGTAAGAGAAACCTATATTGGCAATATAGAAGCCATTGGAAGCGACATCTTTCCAGAGGTTTTTGATTATGTGGCATTAGGCCATTATCATATTCCATCTGCCATAAAAGAGCATATTAGGTATTGTGGCTCGCCTATACCTATGGGATTTGGAGAAGCCACCCAAACCAAATGTGTTTATGTTTTATGGTTTGACCCAAACTTGCAAATAGAAACTATAACGATTCCTAGCTTTCAATTACTGGCCACTATCAAAGGTGATAAGCAAGAAATAAGAGAACAGTTGGCGCAATTGATGCTAAAAAATTGTGCTGTTTGGACAGAAATCAGTTACACCGGAGATGAAGTATTTCCAGATTTAACAGCCTGGGTAAATGAGCAAGTTGAAGGAAGCTTGGTGGAAGTTCTTAAAATTCAAAACAAACATTTTTATAACGAACAAGGTCTGCTAAACCAAACTCAAATAGCTTTAGAAGATTTAAATGTTTTTGAGGTGTTCGACAAATTGCTAGCCTCCAGTGAAATCAATGAAGAACAAAAACAAGCGCTTTTATTGGCTTATCATGAAATAGTGAATGAACAAATAACAGGAGAAGGAAACGCATGAAGATTTTAAGCCTTCGATTTAAGAATATTAATTCTCTTGCCGGAACGCATGAAATTAATTTTAAAGCAGATGCCTTTTCAAGAGAAGGTATTTTTGCGATTACAGGCAAAACCGGAGCAGGAAAAAGTTCTATCTTAGATGCAATTTCTTTGGCCTTATATGGTAAAACTCCTCGCGTGAATATTTCTACAGAGGAAAATGCAGTGATGACCCGAGGCGAAAACGATTGTTATGCAGAGGTTAGTTTTGAAACAGGACAAGGCACTTGGATTAGTTCTTGGAAGCAAGAAAAAAATAAGAATGGCAATCTTAAACCCGTGCAGCGCACCATTGCCAACTTACAAGGCCAAATTATTGCAGATAAAGTAAGTACCTGTAAAGATAAAATCGTAGAATTGGTAGGCTTAGAATTTGAGCAATTTACCAAGGTGATTTTGTTAGCCCAAGGAAGTTTTGCTGCCTTTTTACAAGCCGATAAAAATGATAAGGGAGCCCTTTTAGAACAAATTACGGGCACCGAAATTTATGGCGAAATTTCTAAAAAGGTATTTGAAAGATGCAAATTAGAAAAAGAAAAACTCGACCATATTCTGCTTGTTTTTGATACCATTAAATTGCTTACTGCAGATGAAATTTTAGATTTACAGCGCGAAAACGAAGCCACCATAACCCAGAAAAACAACATTGAAAAAGAACATTCTGCCAATATACATGCTAAAAATTGGCTGATAGAACTAAAGCAATTACAAGATCAATTAAACACAGCGCAAATAAGTTTGCCCGAACAAAACAAGCAACTACAGGAAGCTGCAACGCTTTTAGAAGAGGCTAAGAACAAACATACCCATAGCAAGGCAGCACTCACTCATCAAGAACCTATATTTAAAGCTGTGCGCGATTTGGATACCAAAATCAGTTTGAAGCAAAATGAATTAAACCCAATCCTTCAAAAAGTAGAAGTTGTAGAAAGCGACTTAAAAAGCGAACAACACAAACTTCAACAACTTCAAACTCAATATCAAGAAAACACTCAACTGCTAGAGCAAGAACAAGTTTGGAGCAAGCATAACCAATTTTTAGACACCCTTACCACACAGTTTGGAGTAATTGAACAAGCGCATTTATCGGTTCAAAAACAACAGATAGCGCTAGAAAAAGTCACAAGCGAATACCAAGGTTTGATCCAACACTATGAGGAGGTAAAGAAAAAAGAAAGAGTATCACATGAAGCCTTTGTATCTATTGAAACTAAGCTTCAAGAAGCAAACCAAGCCTTAGAATTAAAAAACGCTGAGTTAAATCAAATTTTAGGAGGTAAACCTCTCTCGGTTTGGCAAGCAGATAAAGCCGCCATTACTACATTTGGAATGGAACTCAAGGCACTTATCGAGCAAGAGAAGATTGTGATAAACCTTCACAAAGAGCAACAAGAAGCCCAGGGGAAAATTGATTCTTATTTAAAAACACAATTAGATTTACAAGGTTCACTCCAAGAAAAAAACGAACGCATTGAACTATTAAAGGAGAATATTAAAGTAACTGAAAATAATGTGATGCTTCAGAAAGCTTTCATAAGTTTAGAGGACCATCGCGCTCATTTAAAAGATGGTGAAGCCTGCCCTCTTTGTGGTGCATTGGAACATCCTTATGCCTTGGGAAATTTACCCATGCTAGGTGATCAAGAAGTAGCTTTGAGTAAGAGTAAAAATGAATTGGCAAAGTACGAATCAGAAAGAAATCTTGTTCAGATTAAACTAGCAGAAATTGGATCAGACCAAAACCAACTTGCAAAATTCTTAGAAAAATCATCGCTTCAATTAAAAGACCACCACCACAAAATTCAAGAACATCTTCACAACCTTCGAGAAATTAAACCAGACCTAAACATTCCATCTGGGCCTGATAAAATCGATTGGTTACTAGACCTGCTAAGCAAAAAACAATCGGAATTTAAATCAATAGACCAAACCATTTCGCGCGCACTTACAACAGAAATTGGGCTAAAAGAATGGAGAGATGTGAGTATTCCAAATTTGAGTAAAGAAAAGCAATCTTTAGAGCAAACTTATACCGAATTAAACAAGCAATTAGAGTTAGCTCAACAGCAATTAAAAAATAGAGAAGAACAGATACAACTTCTTCAAAGTAAACTACAGGAAGAACAATCTCTTTTAGACCAACAGTTAGCCAATTATAAAGCCAGCGATTTAAATGCATTGCGCAAACAACTGGATGCTTGGCAAAAGAATCAACTGAGTATTCAAGCGTTAAGTAAGCAATTACTGATCCTGGCAAATGACCTAAAAGTGTCTGAAAATACCATTGCCAATCTTTCAAAAAATTTAGCAGAGCTAGACGCATCAAAACAGAAACTCACCTTAGAAAAACAATCTTTAGAGGCCAAACGAATAGAATTATTTGAAAACAAAAATGTGGATGCTGAAGAAAATCTGTTAAAAGCAGCCATACAAACGGCTGAGACCTCACTCAATGGCTTCGAGAAATCTTACCAAGACCTTAAAATAAGTATAGAAAAAAACCTTGCCATCATCAACGAAAAGGAAAAAGAGTTGACGCATAAACGTGCTCTGCAATTAACAGATAAGTCGCAAGAAGCCTTGGAATTGGCCATTGAAGATGGCAAGCAAAAGCTCGACGCTCTTTCCATAAAATTGGGTTCTATACTTCAAACTTTAAGTTCAAATGAAGAGAAAAAGCAAGAGTTAGGTACCAAACAAATAGAGAAAGAAAATCAACAAAAGGTGTATGAGCGTTGGAGTATTTTGTCTGAGCTCATAGGCTCGAGTGACGGCAAGAAATACCGCAATTTTGCCCAAGCCTTAACCTTTGAACAATTGATTGTTTTGGCAAATATTCAATTAAGAAAGATGTCAGATAGATATCAATTGGTAAGAAGCAAAGAAGCCGACAAGCCATTTGATTTATCGGTTGTAGATTTATTTCAAAACAATGAGTCGCGCACCGCCCAAAACTTATCTGGAGGCGAGAAATTTATTATTTCCTTATCTTTAGCATTGGGCTTGGCCAATATGGCTGGAAAGAATGTACGCATAGACACCATGTTTATTGATGAAGGATTTG
This sequence comes from uncultured Chitinophaga sp., assembly GCA_964443415.1. Taxonomy (GTDB): domain Bacteria; phylum Bacteroidota; class Bacteroidia; order UKL13-3; family UKL13-3; genus B1. The sequence goes on from CAYUDC010000009.1 coordinate 39,616, forward strand.
GGACACTAGATTCGGATTACCTAGATGTAGCGCTTTCTGCCCTATCTAGCTTGCAAAGCGAAGGCAAAATGATTGGCGTTATATCGCATCTATCAGAACTTAAAGAGCGTATTGCTACCCATATAGAAGTGTTGCCAAAAGGCAATGGACATTCTACCATTAGAGTGGTAGCTTAACTCCTATTTACCAAATGCCCAATGGATAAAATATGGAAACACAATTCCATAGGTTTCTAAATTGTGCTTGCCCCCAATTACTTCATTAAAAACTAAATCTTTGTTAGGCTCAAAGCCCTTTTGCTTAAGCTCCTGCACCAAATCTAACATATCATCTACACTATCTATGATGCCATTGGCATTGCGATCTTCTTTTTCGTCTAAGGTGCCACATTGCAGCCACAACTTTACATCAGGTTTATGTAGTGTGTTTCTTACTTTATGGTGCATGATTCTGTCTGCATCGGTATAGCCTTCTTTTAGGTCTTTAGAACGCCACCAAAAAGAACCGCTGCATACCATTACTTTGCTAAAGGTTTCGGGTTGATCCCAAGCAATGTCGAATGCCGATAAGCCTCCTAAACTAAATCCGCCAATGGCTATTTCAGAAAATTGGGTCAAACCTAAACTGCTTTTTAGTTCTGGAATTACTTGTTGCACCAAAAAGGCAGCATACTCTTTGGCTTTTGCGCCCCTACCTTTATAATCTAAGCTCCCAGAAACACCATAGGTTTGAAGTCGGTTGACAGCCTCAATTCCAACTAAAATAAAAGGTTTACAAAGTTGATGTCTGTAAATATCTTTTAAGATGGTTGACATCTGCATGGCTTCAAAATCCTGCCCATCATTTAAAAGTAGCAAAGGATAGTTTTGTGCTGTACTAAAATGAGGAGGAAGAAACACCTTTAGAAAATAGGGCTTTTCTACAAAATCGGCTTTTACTTCTATTTCTTGGGTGCTCATTTGGGTCATGAAAATGCAAAGTAAAGATAGGATTTACAAAAATGTCATTTATTTAATGGTTGTTTGCTGAGGCTTTGATTTTCAGATTTATTTGTATAATTTGTTCCTTCATTTAGCGAATCTATGCAAGAATCCTACTTTAAATGGTTTTCACCCCTTCTTCAATTAGATTTACAAGCTTTGGTGTTTGGGCATGCTGGTTTACCCATTGTAGTTTTTCCTACATCCATGGGCAAACACAACGAAAACAGAGATTTTAAACTCATCGAATCTGTAGAGTGGTTTATTAACAATGGTTTTATAAAAATTTATTGTCCGGATGGCATTGATGAATTGAGCTGGTATAATGCCAATGTTGGTCCAGATGTTAGGGCAAGCAACCACAACTTATACGATAGTATGTTGCAAAAGGAGTTGATACCAGAAATTAAGAAAGATGCTGGTTTTGGTAAGGTGGCAGTGGCGGGTTGCAGTTTTGGTGGTTACCATGCTGCCAATTATGCCTTTAAACATCCAGAAGATGTGAGCCATTTGTTTACCATGGGAGCCGCTTTTGATATTCGCAGACGCGTAGAAGGTTATTACGACGACAATGTATTTTACAATAATCCAGTTGATTTTCTACCCAATGCCAAGCATCCCGATTTATGGAATATGAAAATCTTTTTGGGCACAGCAGAAGGTGATTTTTGCAAAGATGCCACGATTCAATTAAGTGAAATTTTAAAAAGTAAAAATATCAATCATTGGCTTGATATCAGAAGGACGGGAGGACATGATTGGCCAATATGGAGAGAAATGTTCCCGCATTATGTTTCGTTAAGATAAATACTAGCAACATGAAAAAAATTGGCATTTTATTTGGCATGGAAAACTCATTTCCTCAAGCCTTTGTAGACGAGATTAACCAACGCAATGAACCAGGCATCTCGGCAGAATTTATAAAAATAGATAAGCTATCGCAAGGGCAAGACAGCGGCTATGCTGTAATATTTGACAGAATAAGCCATGATGTGCCCTTCTACCGCGCGTACCTAAAAAATGCAGCCTTACAAGGAGCAGCAGTAGTAAACAATCCATTTTGGTGGAGCGCCGATGAGAAATTCTTTAACAATTGTCTCGCCCTTCAATTAGGGGTACCTATTCCTAAAACCTACCTGCTTCCTAGTAACGAAAGACCCAGCGATACATCGGAAACCAGTTTTAGAAACATGGTGATGCCATTGGATTGGGATACCATGTTTGCAGAAATTGGCTTCCCTGCCTACATGAAACCGCATGCAGGTGGCGGTTGGAAAAGCGTGTATAAAGTAACTAGTCCAGACGACTTTTATCAAAAGCATCAAGAAACTGGTCAATTAGTGATGTTATTGCAAGAAGAAATTAAATACGAAGAATACTACCGAGTGTATTGCATAGGTGGCAAATATGTTAAGATCATGCCTTATGCGCCGCACCACGAGCCACATTTACGCTATCAGGTAGACACGCCGCCAAGTAGTAAAAAATTATTAAAACTCATAGAACAGTATACTTTGTTGTTGTGCCGTGGACTGGGTTACGATTTTAATACCGTTGAGTTTGCCGTGCGGGATGGCATCCCATATGCCATAGACTTCTGCAACCCAGCACCAGATGCAGATAAAGCTTCTGTTGGCGAAGACAATTTTATTTGGGTGGTAAATGCCGCTGCAGATTTTGCCATTGCTAAAGCAAAAGCGCATAAGCCGGGTAAAGACAACCTCACTTGGGGAACCTTTATGCAGCAAGCCGTTCCAAGTGCATCTAAGCCAAAAACTATTGCCAAAAAAACCAAAACTACTAAAGCTAAAGTATCGGTATGAATCCCAAACAATTTACGCTAGGGATAGAAGAAGAGTACATGGTAATTAATCCAGAAACTCGCGCCTTAGCACCACATGACCATAAAATAGTAAGTGCCGCCGAAAAAATTCTTACCGAAGACCAAGTAAAAGCAGAAATGCACCAGGCTGTGGTGGAAGCTGGCACGGGCATATGTGCCAACACTACCGAAGCCAGAAAAGATTTGGGTAATTTACGTAAAACCATTCATAGGGTGGCAAACGACCTTGGCTTTACCATTGGAGCAAGTGGCACACATCCCTTTAGTCATTGGAGTACACAGCTTATAACAGATAACCCCAGGTACCATCAGATTGTAAACGAAATGCAAGAAGCTGCGAGGTCTAACCTTATTTTTGGCTTGCACGTGCATGTAGGTATGCCCAATAAACAATTGGCCATACACATTGCCAACTCTATGCGATACTTCTTGCCACATGTATATGCCTTATCTACCAACTCCCCTTTTTGGGAAGGCAGAGACACGGGTTTTAAAAGTTTTAGAACCAAAGTTTTTGATAAGTTTCCCAGAACCGGCATCCCAGATTATTTTGAAAGTTGGGAAGAATACGACAACTATGTGAAGCTTTTGGTTAAAACAGGTTGTATAGACAATGCCAAGAAAATTTGGTGGGACCTAAGGGTTCACCCCGTCTTTGATACAGTTGAGTTTAGAATCTGCGACATCCCCATGTTGTTGGATGAAACCCTTGCCATTGCCGCTGTTTTTCAGGCCTTGTGCGCTAAACTATGCAAATTAAAACAACAAAATCTGGAGTTTATTCATTACCGCAGAGCCTTAATTGCCGAGAATAAATGGCGCGCTTCTAGGTATGGTTTAGAGGGTGTTTTAATAGACTTTGGCAAACAATCAGAAGTGCCCACCAAAGAACTTATACTTGAATTATTAGACTTTATAGACGATGTAGTAGATGATTTAGGTTCAAGAGACGATATCAATTATATACATAAAATGTTGGAGCAAGGCACTGGCGCCGATAGACAACTCAAGGTGTATTATCAAAACAAAAATTGGATAGAATTGGTAGATTATATTACCAATGCTACCTTGCAAGGAATTTAATCACATGATATCGGTTGCCATTTTAGACATGTACAAAGGCGAGCCCAATCAAGGGATGCGCAACATTCTTCAGTTGTTAGACAGATTTGAAGATTCACATCATATATCGTTTAATCGAAGCATTTTTGATATTAGAGGCAAGCAACAAATTCCCGATTTATCCTTTGATATTTACATAGGCAGTGGAGGCCCCGGAAGTCCAATAGATGCCGAAGGTTGGGAGCCCCAATGGAAAAACCTCATGCTAGATATTATAGCGCACAATCGGGTTGAACCAAACAAAAAATGGGTGTTCCAAATTTGCCATAGCTTCCAACTGATGTGCTACCATTTTAACTTGGCGGTGGTGAATAAAAGGCAAAGCGAATCATTTGGAATTTTTCCTATGCACCATACCAAAGCAGGTAAACAACATAAGCTCCTGGCTGCCCTCCCCGACCCATTTTATGCCGTAGACTCCAGAAAATGGCAGGTAATTCAACCAAACCCAAAAGCCCTAGATGCCATGGGCGCAACAGTGCTGGCCATAGAAAAACATAGACCACACGTTGACTTTGAAAGAGCCACCATGGCCATACAATTTACCCCACATATTTTTGGCACTCAGTTTCACCCAGAAGCCGATGCCGAAGGAATGCTGCACTACCTGAATGGTGAAGAAAAAAAGAAAGTTGTGATAGAAAACTATGGCCTAGAAAAATACCAGCACATGGTAAAAAGTTTAGAAGACCCCAGCAAAATAGCGCTTACGCAAGCTGGCTTTATTCCAGTATTTCTATCTCAAGCCATTCAATCGCTACAAATGCAATTAGCCTAATCTATGATAGATTTATTTAGGGCACATATCAATCAAGCTTATTCACCAGAAAAATACCAGCAGTTTATTGCACAAATTCAAAACGATTGCGCTAATCACATAGATTTTAGGGTGGCCGAAACACCTGTTGTTATTCCAAAATACCTGCAATTAAAATTAGAAGATGCTTGCCAAGAAATCATCCATACCATCCAATCTACACACTTTTTAGAAGCTTCTCAACAGGCTGTTCCCTCTCATTTAAAAGTTCAAAACAATCAACAACACCCTCATTTTATTTGTATAGACTTTGCCATTTGCCAGAACAACCTAGGAGAGTTAGAACCTCAGTTAATAGAGCTCCAGGGCTTTGCCAGCATGTATATGTGGATGGATTATTTGGCAAACGCTTATCAACAACTCTATCCTGCTACAAAAACCTTAACGCCTTATTTAAGCGGGTTGACCCAAAGCCAATATTACAACCTACTAAAGGAAACCATTCTTGGCCCCTATCAAGCAGATGAAGTTGTACTGTTAGAACTTCGTCCCCATCAACAAAAAACGCGCATCGACTTCTATCTCACACAGCAACTACTTCACATCCCCATTGTTTGCTTAAGCGATTTGGTTCAAACCGAAAAAAAATTATACTACCCCAAAGAGGGCAAATTGTGTGAAGTAAAGCGCATATATAACCGACTGATTTTTGACGACCTCGCCGCACACCCCGATTTTGCATTCGATGTAGATTTATTTGGCGAACTTGAGGTAGAATGGGCCACACACCCTAACTGGTTTTATAGAATCAGTAAATATAGCATGCCTTTTTTAAACCATGCTTTTGTACCTAAAACCCAGTTTTTATCTGAGGTAAAAGAGGTACCTATAGACTTAGAAAATTATGTATTAAAACCATTGTTTAGCTTTGCCGGTGCGGGCGTTATCATTGATATAAAGCCTGAAGATATAACAGCTATAAAAGACCCTGAAAATTGGATTTTACAAAAGAAAGTGAGCTATGCAGAGGTTATAAAAACACCAGAGGCCAAGGTGAAATGCGAAATAAGAATGATGTATCTTTGGCCAGATAAAGCACAAAAACCTACCTTAGCCATTTCTTTAACTAGGCTGAGTAGAGGAAAAATGATAGGAGTAAATTACAACAAAGATTTAAATTGGGTAGGAAGCTCGGTTTCCTTTTTTGAGAAATGAAATATTTTTTAATTGCCGGAGAGGCTAGTGGCGACGCACTTGGAGCCAAATTAATGCAAGGCATATTGCGGGTTGATCCAAACGCAGAGTTTGAATATTGGGGAGGTGATGCCATGCAAGCAACAGCACCCGGACTGCTACAACACTTTAGAGATATAACCATCATGGGGTTTGTAGAGGTGCTCATGCGTTGGCGTGAAGTATTAGGTAATCTAAAGAGATGCAAAGACCAAGTGTTGGCCTTTAAACCAGATGTTCTAATATTGGTAGATTATCCAGGATTTAACCTTAGAATGGCCCAATTTGCCAAAGAAAATGGCATTAAAACTTGTTATTATGTAGCTCCAAAAATCTGGGCTTGGAATGAGAAACGAGGGTATAAATTAGAGAAATATGTAGATTTACTTTTGCTCATTTTTCCTTTTGAAATAGACTATTTTAAGAAATGGAAAGTTAATGCGGTTTATGTGGGCAATCCTTTGGTGGCTCAGGCCAATGAAACCCATGCATCGCCAAGTTTCTTAGCACAAAACAACTTAGACCCTCACAAACCTATCATAGCCTTGTTGCCAGGCAGTAGAAAGCAAGAGATCAAGCGCATGCTGCCTTTAATGGTGGATATTGCCAACGACTTACCTCCATACCAATTTTTGGTGGCTGGGGCTCCGGGATTAGACCCCTCTTTTTACGAAAAGTGGAAGCATCCTTCTGTAAACATTGTGTTTAATCAAACTCCACAAATACTTAAGCATGCAGTAGCCGCTATTGTTTGCAGCGGCACCGCTACCTTAGAAACTGCCATTATGAATGTACCACAAGTGTGTGGGTATGCTGCGCAAGAATTGTCTTATCAAATTGCTATCAGAGTGGTAAAGGTAAAGTACATTTCATTGGTAAATATCAACTTGGATAGAATGGTAATAAGCGAGCTCATCCAAAAGGATTATCAAAAGGAAAAAGTATTAAATGAACTCAAACTAATTTTACCAGGCGGAGCCAAACGAGAAACCATGTTTAAAGACTATGCCGAGTTGCGCAATTTGTTTGGCGAAGAAGATGCTGGATTAAAAGGGGCACAAGCCATTCAAGCCTTGCTTA
>CAYUDC010000010.1:0-22142 GCA_964443415.1 uncultured Chitinophaga sp.
TAGTTGGATTATTATTAAATAAATGATTTCCTTCTATTAATACATCATTTCCGGTAGCTGTGCTTAAATTAATACCTGCACTGGAGAAATTAAATATATTTGAATTCACTACTTTAATCCCATCATTTTCCCTTCCACTAGTTCCAGCTGCATAAATACCATTTGCATAAGGCGTGGTAAGCAATCCAGCGTATAAATTACATCCACTGATGGTAATATTATCGTTACCAACTGCATTGGAGGTAGTAGCAATAGAAACCAAGCCACTTACTGTAGAAGTATTTCTTCCAACAATATTTAAATTATATAATGAATCTGAAATGGCATCATTTAAAAATTGGAAAACTGGGGCAGTTGAATTGGTATTGATAAAAGTTAAATTGGTGTCTAATGAGTTACCTATAGGAGACACGCCAGAAAAGGTAATATTATCTGCACCATTCAATCTAATTAATGCATTAGAAAGAGCACCACTGATGGTTTTCTTAACATTATCTATTGGACTAATTCTAATTCTATACCCAAAAGACCCTTGAACACCTGCATTAAGCTGAATTACTTCATTCAGTGGTTGTCCACCTGTTTCGGTAATATCACTTGTAATTTGAACATCGATATCACTGCTGATGGCACCGTTATTTAACACAAAGAATAAACCAGTAGCATCATTTGCAGTTAAGCTAGTGATAGCATTTCCGGTTCCTACTAAAATTGGACTGGTTAAAGTTGGTGTTCTTCTGTAAGCATTTACAACGTTATTGGCTGGGTGAACCGTTACTGTATTAACATCGGTGGCCACTGCATAAGGCGATTGAGAAACTATATTACCAGCTAAATCTTGAGCAATCACATAATAATAAATTGAATCGCCAGGTAAAATGCCACTTACCAAAGAATGGTCTATGGTAAATGCCCATAAGCCAGAAGTGGCAGTACCTACAGACAATGTTCCAGGAGAACTTACATAACTTCCTGCACCTCCTTTTTTAAAGTAAACCCTAGGAACATTTGCACCTGTGGTTGGAATTCCCACTCCATCTGCAATGCTAACAGATAAAACCTGATTGCCTGAACCAAACACATTGCTTAGTGCAGTAAATGACATAATAGGTGCATTTACATCCAAAGAATTGGTAAATGTACCAGCATCTGCACCAATATCTACAGGCGTTCTAGTTCCCCTAGAATTGCCATCAAAATTATCTGTTACAGTAAAGCTTGCATCTCCACCACCTTCGGCTGGGGTTGTGCTTTGTAATCTCAAACTAAATACACTGCTATTGCCCGTTGGATTAACCAAGGCAGGATCTGCTATACCACTGTTTCCATCAAATCTTGTAGCAGCACACCAACCAGCTGCACCAGTTAATGTGGTATAACCTGTGGTGGCCAAACTAGCGATTCTTCCTCCTGTTCCAGGTGTGAAATAAATGTTACTATTAATACTAATGCCAGTTAAAATAGAACTTCCTAATCTAATGGCTTGATGAAATCCAGTACCAGCAGTATTGCTAGATGCATTTACCAAAATATTATTTCTAATATCTACCTGGCCAAACACATTACTCAAAAATTCTAATGCATTAGAACCATTTGTTCCTGTATTAAAAGAACCCGCTAGGTAAACTGTGTTATGGTATATTTTGATCCCATTACCTGTACTACCAAAACTAGTTCCTGAAAGGTAAATACCTTTATTGGCAAAGTTACCAGTTTGAATGGTTCCATCATTAAGTACCCCAATGCGTATCATGTTGTTTTGAACCAAACCAAAACCATTGCCTAAATTTAATCCTTCCATTCTACCAGTTGTGCCAGTTGATGCTAAGGATATACCATGAATTAAATTTCTAGCAATAATCGCAGTATTGTTAGTAGCACTTGTACTTGTTGATACATACATACCAATTAAGATAGCGTTACTAGCAGTATTATTATTATGAAGTGAATGAACTGTATTACGAGAAACATTTAAATTTAAACCACTCGATACAATATTAATACCTACCATAGAGGCAGTATTATTTGTACCCGTTGCAGTTGATTTAGATAATAATCGCGTAACCGTATTTAAGCTACAAACAGAATTTGTACTCCCCGTCATATAAATACCATTCATATTTACCGCAGCTGCAGTAGCTGGGTTATAGGTTAAGGAGTCGATGGTATTATTGGTTATATTGGTGGCTAAAGTGGTTGAATTTAAAATTCCATTTAAAGCTGCAGAAGTGGCAGTTAAGGTTGAAGTTGATACCGTAGCCAAATTGCTCACCATGTTATTGGTTAATGTACTTGTTCCTCCACTAATTAAAATTCCATTGAGTTGAGTTGCAGCAGCACCACCATTTCTTAATGTATTCACCGTATTGGAATTGGCAGTAACTGTTGTACCTCCACCTATGATAATACCATTTAAGGCTGCTGCAGTAGTAGTTCCCGTTGCAATAGAATGCGATCTCAAGTTCAACACTTGATTACTGTTCACGGTCAAATTGGTTGGAAAACCAGTAGACGATATACCCACCATGGTATGTGAACCTGATTGTAAGTTGGTAATACCAGAAATAAAATTATTACTAATATTTAAGGTAGTTGGACTTGAAGCTACTGCAATACCAGCAAAGGCTGCTGTTGTTAAAGAGCCCGTTGCTGTTCCGGTGATGGTGATATTATAAATACTATCACCTGTAATGGTTTGCACGCCAGTACCCGAAGTAGAAACAATTCCCCTAAAGGCCGTGCCTGTTCCGATATTGGTCATGTTTATATTAGCCGCCACATTATTGGTAATGGTAATGGTACCCGTACCGCTGTTTTGAATGAAATTTATGGCACCATTATTAGAACTATTTAAGGTATTTGTTAGCGTCCTATTTCCTAAAACATTGCCTGATAATGTATAAGTACCAGGACCACTTAATTGTATACCAGTTAAAGACCTTGTACCCGTGCCTGTCATGGCAATATTGGTTATGGTATTGTTGGTTACAAGCGTTGGACTAGTACTTGAAGAATTGCTTACCGCTATGCCTACTAAACTACCTCCAAATCCTGTAAAGGTTAAAGGAGTGCCAGCACACAATGGGGCAGTTCCACCAATAAAATTATTGGTAATTTGATGACCAAATGAATTAGTAGCACTGGCAGAAGGTGTAAAGTTAATGGCCACCCTAGAAGCAGTAGAAGTGCTGTTTATGGTATCATAAAAACTATTATTTGCAATAATCCAGAAAGCACCATTACCACTTGTAGATGAAGGAACAAGCACACCATTATTTATAAAATTATAAATATTATTACCCACTATACCTATATAATCATTTTGAATAGTAGCAGATTGACCTGTGCTGTAAATACCATTAGCCAATGTAGGCGTGGCAACAGCATAGTTGGTAATTGAGTTATTGGTAATTAATATACTATCATTTCCTAAAGTACCCGTTGAACCTGCAATGACAATAGCACCAGAAGTTGCGCTGGTATTAGCACTCTTAATCATACAATCCCTAATGATTACCTGTCTGGCATCATTTAAGATATTTAAAGTTGCGGTAGCTGTATTGCCATTGCTTAAGGTTAATGACCTAGAAGTGCCAGTGCCTCCAATTCTTCCATCGATGTTTATAAACTGAGCACCTGAAATATTGAATAGATTTTGGGCATTTGCTGCCAAGTTTTCTATGACCACACCACTTGAACTTGCAGCAGGCTGAATAGTAAGAATTGGATTGGCATAACTACAAGTACCGCACAAATTTGGAATTCTAGAAAGGTTGATAGGAAAAACTTCTCCTGTAGAAACACCGTAGTAACTATTGGTTAAATTAAAAACCACAGGACCAGTTGCACCTACCGCAACTATTTCATTAACCGCTTCAGTGAGGGTAAGATAATCTCCCCCAGTACCAATACTATAAGCACCATTTAATGAAGGACGAATGGTACGACTACCAGTTGGCGCCTGAATGGTTGGTACTACATTGGTTGAAGTATTATAGGTAATTTGATTACACTCGGCGTCTAGCACATTATTACTTGCAGCAGAACCACTCACATCATATACTAACCAAAAGTAATTAGTACCTGCACTTAAAGTTTGACTGCCTGTAACATTAAAGGTTGAACCCAAAGAGGTTTGGGTCGACCCAAACTGATTAGCCGTAGAGAAGGTGGAGCTTGTACCTGTATAATACACTTTGGCACCTGAAATATCTGCAAGGTTGGTGGTACCTGTAGTTGAAAAATTTAATTGGTTTACTACAAATGGGCTACTAATTCCAGTTACTACCATTTGCACTCCCAAAATAATATTATTGCTAGAACCTGGGGTAACTGCATTGGTTAAAGGATGTACACTAGTAGAACTGGTGTAAACCATTGGTGGCGGTGTAAATGTATAAGTCAAACCATTGGCAGGAAACACCGTGTTATTAAATGTCATTGTTGCAGCATTACTTGCACCAGCTGTTGTAGCAGACCAATCGCTTGATGTAGTTCTGGTGTTAAAATCACTGGTAGCTGCTCCTGTTAAACCCGTTTGCCCTGTTTGGGTAGTTGCCCCTGGAGTAACTGGTTGAAATACTGCTTGCAAGGCGCTATTGCTTTCATTTAACCTAATTTGCATATTAAATTCAGAAGCACCAGTGCTCCAAAATCCCCAGTTGGTCCATTGAATTACAAACACGCGATTAGGGGCAGTACCAAGAGTTTGGTAGCGCATTTCTTGTGTACCAGAATTACCATAAAAGTCTTCATTAAATGGAGCAAAGGTATTTGCCGTACTGGTAAGAATATTTCCATAACAGGTTCCGCAGGTAGATGAACCAAAAGTTATGGCTCCATTTGAAGCGATTGATACCGCTGTAAATGTTTGCCCTGCATACGGAAATGAAAAACCTATTGGAATGTTGGTGTAAGTATTATCGTCATTAGCTCCTAGAGCAGCACTCGATAAAACCGTACCACCCGTTATAGGGGTATACGTACCGACCGTACTCGAAAAAACATAACTTGAAACTTGCGCATGAAGCGATGTGCTTGCATACAAAAGTAAGCTTATGAGCATACAACTTACTTTAAATACAAATCTAGAGTGCAACATATATGGTTTGATTATTTATTTTTTCTTCCTCAAACCAGGCAATAAAAATCCCAGAAGCACTAAAGCTTAATTGATTATCAAGATTTTAAGAGTAAAATCAACTTAAATGGTTAAATCAATTGTAAAGTTCTATCTATAGGCGTCTTTTTTCTTATTGTTTGGTTTTTCGATATATGAACTTATAAAACGTCATATAGAAACCAAACATTTATCCACCTAACAATCAGTAGAATTATGTAACCTGCTATTTTTCCTCTTTTAACAATTACTTAATCTACTTAAAATACATAAAATTTTCTTAATTTTAATTAAATTAAGATTAAAAAGTATTGATTTTTAGGTTTTTATTAAGAATCAAGCTCCCAAACCATCACACTTTTATCATCACTTACACTCACAAATTTTTGTGCATCAAGCCATTTGATTTTATTGATGGAATTAACATGCGCTTGATGCCTCATCTTGTCCATCACCCTTAGCAATTCAAAGGTTTGGCTATCCCAAATCTTAATGGTTTTATCCATACTGCTGGTAATAAACAAACCATTCTCTTCATTCACTGCTATAAATTGCACATGTAAATTGTGCGCAGCAACCGACTTTTCTAGGCTTAAGCTGCCCTCCTCTACTTGCCAAATGTTTAACATGGCATCGCGCCCACCACTCAATAAAACCTTGCCGTGCTGAGTAAAATCTAATGAAAACACAGAATTTTGATGCGCAGCCTCTTTTTTTAACAGCACTTCAATTTCTTTAGAAAGCAGGTATATGCTATAATCACTGCTACCCACCGCTATCATTGCATTACTAGGATGAACCGACATCACCCTCAAACTCTTATCAGATAATGTTTTCATGCCGGCTTGGGTCAACCCAAACCTATGAAACCAACTAAGTTTTCCATCGCCACCGGCAGCCAATACCAAATCTCCCAAAGGCTTTATATCAAATACCCCTTTGGCATGCAAAGCAAACAGTTTAAGTTCCTTCTTTTCCCCCAAATCTATCACATGTAGGTTTCCAGATGCTACTCCAATCCATAAATATTGGGTTTCTTCATCCAACCATAAACTAAATATAGGTTCACTAATTTTAGCCACCAATCTACCTTTGTTGGGTTCTTGTAAATTCCACTCAATTACCATTCCATCAGTGGCTCCAGAGTAAATATTTCCCGATTTTTCGTCAATTGCCAATGCATATATATTGCCACTGTGCCCGGTAAAATTGGCCAGACGTCTTGCGTTAATTCTATTTTTCATGTGTTTGTGGCTTCAAAAATGAGATATTATTTTTTAACTTGCAGCACCATGCCATTATTCGACCAAATATTAATCAGCGAAAACAACCTGGTAGCAGTATGGCATATCACCGAAACTGTTGACGTCTTAAAAGCACAGCTTTCTAACCAATACTCAGAGGCCGAGAAAGAAATTCGCCTTAAAGGCGCAAACTCTTTGCATTGGCTTGCCAGCCGTTGCTTAATCCAAGAAGTATTTAAAGGAAGCCAATTACGACTAGAAAAAGATTCCAACAACCACCCTACCCTATTTGTAAATGGGGTAAAGTGGAAAATTTCTATCTCCCATGCGGCAAACATGGCTGCTATTTATATTAGCAAAAATAAACAGGTGGGCATCGACCTCGAAAGCATAGACCCTCGCATATTACGTGTGAGCCAAAAGTTTATGAATGAACAGGAAGTATCATTTGCTGGTGAACCATCCCAAATTGCGGCTATGACACTTGTTTGGAGCGCCAAAGAAACGCTGTATAAGCTTTATAATAAAAAGGAACTCGACTTTAAGAAACACCTTTTCATCAGCCCCATCCTTTTGGATCAACCCGAAAAACACTTTAAAGGAAGCATTGCAAAAGACCAAACGCTGATACATCTAAAGATTCATTATAAGTTTTACGACCAAATAGTACTTACCTACACCTCCGAGAACGATGCAGAAAATTGAACATATTGGCATTGCCGTAGCCGATGCACAAAAATCTACCGAGCTATTTAACAAACTATTTAATACCACCCCCTACAAAGCAGAACCCGTTGAAAGCGAACAGGTAAATACCATTTTCTACCAAATTGGGCCCAACAAAATAGAACTGCTAGAGGCTACAGGGCCAGACAGTACCATCGCTAAATTTATCCAGAAAAAAGGCGAAGGCATTCACCATATTGCCTTTGCTGTTGAAGATATTTTTGCAGAATTAGCGAGATTAAAAGCCGAGGGATTTACCCTTATTCACGAAACGCCCAAAAAAGGCGCAGACAATAAACTCATTGCCTTTGTGCACCCTAAAGATACCAATGGTGTGCTCATAGAATTGTGTATGGATAACCCTAATCCTTAGAACTGTAACTCGTCGAGCAGGCTTCTAAATTCGTTTCGGGTTTTATGGTTTGTAGTGCCTTGCAGTAATACTAGGCCTTTTTCTAATTGCTGGCAGGCGGTTTCGGTTTGACCCAAGTCCTGATACAACAAGGCCGTTTGATACAAAGCAGCCAAGTGCCCAGGTTCTAATGCTAGCACTTTTAAAAACCATCCTAAGGCCTCCGCCTTGTTTTGAGCGCCTAAATGCTCCATGGCAATGCCATACAAGAGGAAAGTATCACTTGAATTTTCTTCCAACATTTGTAAGAGTTTTGCTAATCGTTCTTTGTTCATTTCGGAATGTTAAATATTGGATTATTTTTGCGCCACCAAAACTAAAAGATTCCTGCGGTTATTTATTAACCTTAGGAGCAACAAAATCTGAAAAGAATATGAAAATACTGGTTTGTATTAGCAATGTTCCCGACACTACCACTAAGGTAACATTCACCGAAAACAACACTAAATTCAACACCACTGGTGTTCAATTTATCATCAACCCTTACGATGAGTTAGCCCTCACAAAGGCATTAGAATTAACAGAAAAAGCAGGCGGAACGGTAACTGCCATTAATGTTGGTCTTGCCGATGCAGAGCCTAGTGTAAGAAAAGCCTTGGCCATTGGCGCTCACGATGCTGTTAGAATTAATGCCGAGCCAGTAGATGCCTTTTTTGTTGCCGCAGAAATTGCCAACTACGCCAAAAACGAAAACTTCGACCTTATCTTAACTGGTCGCGAAAGCATCGACTACAATGGTGGTTTAGTGGCTGGCTTATTGGCCGAAATGCTTAACATCCCAAGCGTAAATGTTATTACCTCTATCGAGGTTAACGGCGATGTGGCTATCATGGAGAGAGACATAGATGGTGGAAGAGAAAAACTAGAATGTAAACTTCCTTTGGTGGTAAGTGCTCAAAAAGAGCTTACAGAACCTAGAATCCCTAATATGCGCGGCATTATGGCGGCTCGCACCAAACCTTTAAAAGTAGTGGAGGCCAGCAGCGCCCAAGCCAATTCGCAAACCCTTAACTTTGAATTACCAGCTGCCAAAGGTGCTTGTAAAATGCTTTCTGTAGAAGACGCAGGAAAACTCATAGAATTGTTGCACACCGAAGCCAAGGTTATCTAATCTAAAAAAACAGTACAATGAATATATTAGTATTTGCAGAAAATCAAGATGGTAATTTCAAAAAATCTGTTTTTGAAGCCATTTCCTATGCCTCACAAATCAGCGCAGGCAATTTAACTGTAGCCTCTATTGGCTCTGTTGACGCAGCAAAATTAGCCGAGTTAGGAAAATATGGTGCGAATAAAGTTTTAAACTATTCGCAAGATTATTTACAAAACTTTAATGGCGAGTTATATAGTAAAGCTTTAGCGCATGCGGCCAAAGCAAGCAATGCAGAAATCGTTGTGATATCTAATACCTACAGCGGAAAAATGGTTGCCCCTCGCGTGGCCGCTCAATTAAATGCAGGCATTGCTTCTGGTGTTATCTCTTTACCAGATACCCAAGCTGGTTTTAAAGTAAGAAGGGGCGTTTTCTCTGGAAAAGCCTTTGCAGATGTAGCTATTAATACTTCTGTAAAAGTATTAGCCATTACACCTAACTCTTTTGCCACAGTTGAAACCAATGGCAGTTGCTCGGTTGAAAACGCAGATGCGGGTTTAAGTGCCTCAGACGCTAAAACCAAAACCATTGAAGTAGCTAGAGCCACTGGAAAAATTCCTTTAACAGAAGCAGAATTGGTAGTAAGTGCAGGTCGCGGAATGAAAGGACCTGAAAACTGGAACTTAGTAGAAGAACTTGCCGACACCCTTGGTGCTGCCACCGCCTGCTCTAAGCCAGTAAGTGATATGCATTGGAGACCACATAGCGAACACGTAGGCCAAACTGGTATCACCATTAAGCCAAACTTATACATTGCCATTGGCATCAGTGGTGCCATCCAACACCTTGCAGGCGTAAGCTCTAGTAAGGTAATTGTAGCCATTAACAAAGATCCAGAAGCGCCTTTCTTTAAGGCTGCTGATTACGGTATTGTAGGTGATGCTTTTGAAATATTGCCAAAAATTACCGCCGCTGCCAAAGCTTTTAAATCGCAACAAGCGTAATAGCTATGGCCTGATATTAAAAAAGCTGCTCCTTGGGGCAGCTTTTTTTGTTTTGCTTGTCCTCCACATTTTTGGGATAATTTATTCTTGGTTCATCAGCTTATTTTACTTAATTCGTTTTTCGATAAAAACAGTTGAATGAATCGGGTAAAACTAAGCATAGCAGGCGTGAGCACTGGGCAAACTAGTGGCTCTTACACACTTATCCTTGCTGATGAAAATAGCAATAGAAAGCTCCCCATTGTAATTGGTGGCTTCGAAGCCCAAGCCATTGCGCTAGAAATAGAAAAAGTAGTGCCGTTTAGGCCTATGACGCACGACCTATTTGTGAATTTTTTTGGCCTCTTTGACATCACCATGCACGAGGTGGTTATTTATAACCTACACGAAGGCGTGTTTCATGCTAAAATGGTATGTGAGTTTCAAGGCGAAATAAAAGAATTAGATGCCAGAACCTCCGATTCTATAGCCCTTGCCGTGAGGTTTAAATGCCCTATTTATACTTACGAAGACATTATGGATGCAGCAGGCGTAGAATTTAACGACGAACTGCATGAAGCATCTGAAGCTCCTCCAGAAAAACCAAAAAGTAAACCTGCAGAAGAGCCAAGAGAATACACCAAAATGACTTTAGAACAATTACAAACCCTCATGGAAAAAGCCCTCTCTGTAGAAGACTACATTAAAGCGGCTAAAATCAGAGACGAAATACAACGGAGACAAAAATAACATGGAAAAATTTACTGGACTCATCGGCATTGCGCTGATTCTTGGCATAGCCTTTTTGCTCTCCAACAATAGAAAAGCCATTAACTATCGCTTAGTCATTAGCGGCCTTGCCATTCAAACCGGATTAGCCTTGTTTATCCTAAAAACCAGCATTGGCTCACAACTATTTGCCTACATCGGCCATAAAATAGAACTCTTACTAAAGCTTGCCGACAAAGGGGGTGAGTTTGTGTTTGGTGGACTCATGAAACCAGAATTGCTTGAGCCTATCTTTGGTCAATACAGCTTTTTATTCATGTTTAAAATCATGCCTACCATCATTTTTGTGGCGGTATTGGTGAGCATGGCCTACCATGTTGGACTCATGCAAATCATCGTTTCGTTCTTTGCTCGCATCGTACATTTCTTAATGCGAGTAAGTGGTAGCGAAGCCTTGTCTAACGTGGCCAGCGCGTTTGTTGGACAAGTAGAAGCTCAAATTATGATTAAGCCTTACCTAAATACCATGACCATGAGCGAGCTCTTAGCCAGCATGAGCGGCAGCATGGCTTGTATTGCGGGTGGGGTAATGGCGGTTTATATTTCTATGGGCGTCCCTGCTCCTTATCTGTTAGCGGCCAGCATTATGGCGGCACCTGGCGCATTGGTAATCTCTAAAATTGTATGGCCAGAAACAGAAGAGTCTCCCACCAAAGGTGCTATTAAATTAGAAGTAAAAAAATCTCATGCCAACTTACTCGATGCCATTAGCCATGGTGCTTCAGACGGTTTAAAAATTGCCCTTAACGTTATAGCCATGCTCATTGGCTTTATTGCCATCATTGCTTTGGCAGATGTGATATTAACCAAAACAGGAGGTTTGCTTGCGGGCTTAGGACTTTCACTTAACTTTATCAATATTAACTTGGCCACCTTAAGCCTAGATCAAATTTTTGGCACTTTCTTTTCTGTGTTTGCTTGGGCCATGGGCGTTCCGTCACAAGATGTTCAAACAGTGGGCTCTTTAATGGGAAATAAATTGGTGATCAACGAATTTGTGGCCTATGCCAAACTTACCCCTATGATTAGCGCAGGGGCTTTATCACCAAAAGCCGTGGTTATTGCCAGTTTTGCCTTGTGTGGTTTTGCCAATTTTAGCTCCATTGCCATTCAAGTAGGCGGCATTGGCGAATTAGCACCTGCTAGGCGTGCAGACCTTGCCAAACTTGGCTTTAAAGCGCTTATTTGCGGTACGCTAGCCTCCTACCTAAGCGCTACCCTTGCAGGTATCATGATGTAATTTTAAACTAACTCGGGAAACTCCTGGCAAGCTTCGTAGCGCCCGTGTTGGGTCAAACCGAAAACAATATGACTTAAGCCATTGCTTACCCATAAATAAGGCACCTTAAATTGGGTATTGTAAGTGCAAATTTGCATCAGTGTATCCTTACTTAAAGCCACTTCTGGGGCTTTGCATTCTACCAATAAAAAGGGTTGAGCCAACTTGTTATACACCAACACATCAAAACGTTTTTGGAGCCCATTAAATGTTAGACTGCGTTCTACGGCTATCAAAGATGCTGCATAGTTTTTGGTTTGAACCAAATAGGCTATGGCATGCTGTCTAACCCATTCTTCGGGAGTGAGTATAACCCACTTTTTGCGAATGGCATCGTAGATTTTTAAACCCGCGCCATGTTGCTCTATCTTAAAAGCATATTCGGGGAAGTTTAACTGCATGTAGGCAATTACTTTATAATGGCAAAATTGCCACTTTGCACCTCACCCGATTGCAGGTCTTTCACGGTAAATAAATACACCCCCGTAGACAATTGTGTTTTGCTATCACTTAATATATCCCAGGCATGCTCTCCCCCACTCATGGTAGTTTTCTCTGGATTGCCAAAGGAGTTTGTCCAACCCACATTGGCGCCATTATAGGTATCTGCTTGGTGATTTAAAGTAGCTACTAAATCGCCACTATTGGTATAAATATGAATTTCGCAACGGGCAGGTAAATTGTTAAAATACAACTTGCGGGTTCTGGAAGTATTGCCATCCCATGCTGCCGAGGTACTGTAAGGGTTTGGATATACGCCTACTTTCTTGGCATTGGCACCAAAATTATTGACGGCTGTTCCAGGAAAAACCCTGTTCTCATTCTCGGTAAAAGAAGATTCTAATGGATCAACCGAAATACGCTTATCTCCTTCGTCGAAGGCGGTAACCACCACTAAATATTGCCAGCCATTGGATAAATTATTTAACGTGTATTTATAATAATATTTAGTGGTATCTCCATCAAAAGTTACAGGTTTTTCTAAGGCAATTTCTTGAAAGCCATTGTTGAACCCAACGTCATTTCCGGCAGAATCCCACTGGCCAATGCGGTTGGCATCTTCAATAAGATTTAGTTTTAAATCGTCTCCCACATTGGTGCGGTACAACCTATAGCCTTCAAAATCTAAAGTACGAGAGATAGGGTCAACCGAATACTCCGCCGATTTATCCCAATATACTTCTATTTTGCTATCGCTCGCTATGATTTTTGTTTTAGGCGAATTGGGTGGTTCTGATAACAAATAGCGATCGAGTTTTCCGTTTTGGTTCAAATCTAACTCTGGAATATACTTGCCATCTTCGTTTACATCTTCGCCCAAGAACGTGCTGCGAGTTCTTTTAAAAGCCGCCATTAAATCTACCTCCGAGGCGGGTGTAGAGATGATGTTATTGCTATTGGCGGGGAAATTAGAAATAGGTTCTTTTTGTTTGGCACAAACAAAGGCAATGGCATAGGTAAAAGATTCGCCTGGTTCTATGCTCACCAATGGACCATTAGAAAGTAATTGCAACCAGTTGGCCGGTGTGCCGTAAATGGGGCCATCAGCTCCGTAAAGAATGGTAGAATCTATATTGGTGCTCAACTTTAAATACCTTTCTTGTTCGGTGCCAGGGGTATTCCATGGGGTGGCAATGGAGTTAAAATTCCAGAAGTTAAAATTACATTGTGGCACTGGCAATCCAGCGGCTAAAAAAGTATCTGGCTTATTGGGATTAAAGAACATACCACGCCAATCGATACCCAAGAATTGAATGGCACCATAAGACTTGGTAAAATCTATATCATCTCCAAAACTTTGGTAAGCAAAAAACGACATATAATCTTTGCTGATGCCGTTTCTACCTTTGTTAAAAAAGGCTGTACCAGCATCGCGGGTGTAGTTTACATTCCTTACAATCATATCGCTAAAAGCACCTACGTAAACAGAGTCCCAACGATTTTGCGAAGTATTGGTAATTTTATAATTGCAAATCACAAAGAAATCGGCAAAAGGAAAATTCCAAGTATAGGTTTCGAGAGAGATGCTGGCGCCTAATGGATTTTGGTGACCAGCAATTGGAATGGAAGTTCCGGGAATTACCACAAAAGAGTCGGTCATGCCCATGATAAAATCTTGATGCGAAATGGCAGAGTTAGAGAAATTGCTGCTGCTAGGCAGTTTAGAGCGCTCGCGAATAGTGGTAGTTTGGGTAAACTCAAAACCCTGACCGCCGGTGCTATAACCAGAACTAGCATCTACCGAGCTAGTGCTCACGCGCACTTGTCCATCTACGATGGCACCAATCCAAATACCGGCTTCAAAGAGGTGTTCGATGCCAGAGCCTCTGGGAAAAGCAAGAGAAGGCGGGCCTTGGGTGTTGCTTCGGACGGTAGGTCTGCCAAAGGTTCCATAATTATTTACGGTTAATCCAATTCTTCCTACATTGGTAAACCTACTTTGAGAAGGCACTTGTGCCAAGGCAGAGAAAGAAAAAAGGATACAAAAAATCCAAATAATGTTTCGCGTCATAATCAACTACAAATATGGGATAATCTAGCTATTTGCCGCAAAAAAATAGCGTTAAGAAATTAAATTCTAAAGGCAAATGCGGGTTTGACTTAAAAATAACATTAAGCCGCCGCTAAATATCTTTGAGAAAGAAAATAAAGCCTTATTTTTGAGCCGCAAAAAAAACCATTTGTATGAAAAAATTTCTCCTAAGTTTAGGCCTTGGCTTATTAGGATTTTTGGCTCAGGCGCAAAATCCTTATCCAATTATTCCTATTCAAACCGTTCAGTTTGTGAATGACACCAAGTTGTCGGCCACCTTCCCCAACGATTCAAGTGATTACATCAATCCATTTTTTACAGATTCTGTTTACAGGGATACTGTAAGATTTGAAGGCTACGTATTGTTTGACCCAAGATTTTATGGCTTAAGTACCTCAAGAAAAGCAACAGTTTTGATGTCAGATACAGTGAGTGGACCTTGGAAAGGCGTTGAGATTATGTGTGAGCCTGCAGGAACAGGCAGAAATCTTGCTACCTTGTTAAATGAAACTAAGTTTTACGACAACTTAAAACCTGGCACTAAGGTGCGTGTAACAGGTGTTATTCGTACGTTTAGAGGAACAGCGCCTGCTGGCACCAAGCAAGGTCAATCTCAAGTAAACATGATTGCTGCCAATGCTTTATGGGAAAATGGAGTGGAGTTATTAGACTTAAACTCATATCCTATTCGCCCTGTTGAATTAAAGGTTGACTCTTTAATGACAGGTAATGCAAGTGCAGGACAAGTTCAACAAAAATTAAGAGGTGAAAAATGGGAAGGTTCTTATATCGAACTTAAAAACGTAACTGTTTTCACTAGAACTCAAAGTGGTAATCGTTGGTTCTGGAGCGTAGCAGATGATCAAGGAAACGCGATTGATGTAGGTGATTTCTCTGGTTGGTATAGAAATGATAACAATGCAGATTCTGTTTTACCAGCAGGTAGATTTACCCCTCCATTGGTTGGTACAAGAATTAGCTATATCCGCGGAGTGGTCGTAGAAAGTGCCATTTCTGGCCAATACCGTTTCACCATCAATCCTTTAATGCCAAGCGATTTAGGTCCAAGTGCCTACACCCCACCAACAGTATCTAGCCGCGAGCGCACACCAGTAATTGCCAAGTCAACAGATTCGGTGGGTGTATTGGTAAAAGTTCAGCAAGGAACAGTTCGTGTAAACAATGTTAGGTTATTTTATACTGAAGGTTATGCCTCTACTACCTTCGATTCTATTACATTAACTCGCAATACCTTTCCTAATGATACCATGATTTGGTTTGGATACATTCCAGCTAAAGCCAATGGTACAGTAGTAAAATATTTTGTTCGTCCTACAGATATCAATGGTGCATCTACCAATTCACCAGATGCCTTTGGTTCATTTAATGCCTACAGAGTAAGTGATGATGGCATCAAAACCATTCAAGATTTACAATTCTCTCCTTATCCAAATAACCAAACCATTTGGAACAATGACTCTATCACAGGTGTAGACGTTAGAGGTGTAGTTACTGCTACCGGTATGACCCAAGGAACTACCAATATTTTAACCGTACAAAATGGCAACGATTTAAACAGTGCCATCATCGTAAACAGAAGACCAAATGATGCTACAGGCTCATGGAGAGTAGGCGATTCTGTTTCTATCACTGGCTTTAGAATTGTTGAAAGTTTTGGTATGACCACCTTAAACAATGTGCAAGGAAGTGTAATCAATGGCAATGGAACGATGCCAGCTTTTGTTAGCTTAAACATCGATACCATCGCAGCCATTTCTGCCAGCGCACAACGTCGCCCAGAATTAGCGCCTTATGAAGGAATGTTAATGCGTTTTGATAGTGTATTTGTAGTGAACACCAATGCTGATGCTCCATCAAACTTTGGCGAGTTTGTGATCAATACAGACAACAGCAAAACCACTGGTTTACGTGTTGATGATATCAGCACACGTTTACCAGACAACTTTAACAACAACTTGGTATTGGGTCAAAGCATGAGCAAAGTACAAGGTATTTTAACCTTAACATTTAGCAATTGGAAATTACAGCCACGTGATAGCAACGACTTAGACTTTAGCGGTGCTCCAGATACAGAAGCTCCAGTAGTTACTTTATTAGGCAAGAACCCAGATTCGTTGTTAATTAACACTACTTATACAGAAGCAGGAGCCACTGCCTTAGACAATAAAGATGGTGATATTACTTCAAGCATCGTGATTACAGGTACTGTAGACAATACCAAATTAGGTACTTATACTTTAACTTATACCGCTACAGACAAAGCAGGTAACAAAGATTCTGTAACCAGAACAGTAGTTGTTTACACCATGGTAGGATTTAACGAAAACGAGTTAACCTTTGCTGCCACCAATGTGTATCCAAACCCAGCCAATGATGTGGTAAATGTAAGTGTAAAAGGTATTCAAACTTTACCATTAACCATTAACTTAATGGATGTAAGTGGCAGAACATTAAGCAGCCAAACCTTTCACAGTGCATCGGTTGAAGCAGCTATAAATACAGCAGAATTAAAGAGTGGTATTTACTTTATCCAATTAAGCAGCCAAGCAGGCAGCAAAACGGTAAAGGTACTTATCAGCAAATAATTTTTCGGTTTGAACCGAAGTGTTTTTTATTAAAAGCCGTCTCAAAACAATTTTGAGACGGCTTTTCTTTTGAGGTTCCCCAAAGCTGTTGTGGAATTAGATGTTAAGTTATTCCTTTTAAGGTTTGTATGGAAATTTATTATTAGCTACATTTGAAGTAATGGAGGCCATTAAAATCGAAATATTAAATCCTAAGGCATTGCAATTAATTAAAGGAATGCAAGATTTAAAGCTTATCAAGGTTTCTGATGAACCTACGTCCAAATTGATGGAATACCTACAAAAAATGCGTGCATCATCTGCATCGGTCCCAACCATGGATGAAATATCCAAAATCGTGAAGGATGTAAGGTCAAAGCGATATGCCAAGAAAAAAAACAATTAGACTTGTAATCGATACAAATCTTTGGATTAGCTTTATTATTTCTAAGAAACTAATGTGGTTAGACACCTTGCTATATGAAAATAAAGCAAGAATTTTATTCAGCAAAGAGTTAATAGAAGAAATTAACGAAACAATAAAAAAACCTAAACTAAAAAAGTACTTCAAAGGAAATGCAATTGAAGAAATGCTTATAGCTTTTGACACCTATATTGATTTAATTGAAGTTACTTCTAAAATAAATATTTGTAGAGACCCAAATGACAATTTTTTATTAGCCTTGTCAAAAGATGGAAAGGCAAACTACCTGATAACTGGAGATAAAGATTTATTAGAAATCCAGCAATATGAAAAAACCACCATTCTGAAGATGTCAGATTTTATTAAAGTAAATGAAAGGTGAATTTTCTAAATAATTTCCACTATTGAATAACTTGTTTATTTACATTATCCGATTATAATCGGATACTTTCGTTTACATACGGCTCGTAGATTTTGGCGTATTAGTTTTGAGCTACATTTTTAAACCTAAACAAAACCGTATGTCAAACTTAAGAAACAGCGTGCGCCTGATTGGCCACCTTGGGCAAAACCCAGAAGTAAAAACCACTGCCAATGGCAAAAAAGTAGCCAACTTTTCTATTGCTACCAACGAAACCTACACCGATGCCTCCGGAAAAAAAGTAAGCGAAGCCATGTGGCACAGCATTGTGGCTTGGGGCAAACAAGCAGAGTTTTCAGAAAAATACCTCGAGAAAGGCAAAGAAGTGGCCATCGAAGGAAAACTTTCCATGAGAGATTACCTCGACAAAAGCGGTAATAAAAAATATGTCACCGAAATTGTGGTGAACGATATTTTGATGGTGGGCTCCAAAGAGAAAAAAAGCGCCTAAAAACCTATACCTGCCAAACCGATTTCTGGCCCAGCTGGAAGTCGGTTTTATGTTATTTATATTAACACATATTGGGCAATATAATATACATTTTATTCTAATTATATGATTTTCTGTTTTTTAACATTGGTAAAACTTGTGGATAGTATTATACCCTAAGCGCACCATTAAAGACCTAAGCAAAGTAAATTTGAACCATTAATAAAAGACAACAATGAGCACGGATGTAAAAGAAAAATTGAAAGCCTTGCAGCTGACCATAGACAAGTTAGACAAAACTTATGGCAAGGGAACGGTGATGCGCATGAGCGACCAAAAAGTAGACGATATAGAAGCCTTGTCTACTGGCTCGCTATCTCTTGATATTGCCTTAGGAATTGGAGGATACCCAACAGGAAGAATTATAGAAATATACGGACCAGAATCTTCTGGTAAGACCACCCTTTCTATGCATGCCATTGCAGAAGCTCAGAAAAAAGGTGGCATTGCCGCCTTTGTGGATGCAGAACATGCCTTTGACAGAAACTATGCCGAAAAGCTAGGCATCGACATAGAAAACCTCATCATCTCTCAACCTGATGATGGCGAACAAGCTTTAGAAATTGCAGATGCCTTAATTCGTTCGGGCGCCATTGATATCATCGTTATCGACTCTGTGGCGGCCTTGGTGCCAAAAGCAGAATTAGAAGGCGATATGGGCGAAAGCAAAATGGGCTTGCAGGCTCGTTTAATGAGTCAAGCACTTAGAAAGTTAACAGGTACTATTAACAAAACTGGCTGTATTTGTATTTTCATCAACCAATTGCGTGATAAAATTGGGGTAATGTTTGGCAGCCCAGAAACCACTACTGGTGGTAATGCCCTTAAGTTCTACTCATCTGTTCGTTTAGACATCCGCAGAATAGGACAAATTAAAGATGGTATGGACATTATTGGTAACCGTACCAAGGTAAAAGTTGCCAAAAATAAAGTTGCCCCACCATTTAGAACCGTAGAATTCGACATCATTTATGGAGAAGGTGTTTCTAAATTAGGTGAAATTATAGACTTAGGTGTCGATTTAGAAATCATCAAGAAATCGGGCTCGTGGTTTAGCTACAACGAAACCAAATTAGGGCAAGGACGCGATGCAGTGAAGCAATTGCTAACAGACAACCCAGAGCTTTGCCAAGAAATTGAAGGCTTAATTAGAGCCAAAGCAGCAGGAGGAGAAATTTTCAAATCTAAAGCTGGTGACGCTGAATAAGTAAGATTCGATTGATTACACAAAAAATCCCCTTCCACAGCGTGGCAAGGGGATTTTTGTTGTAGTTCTGTTCTTCTAAGATTTCTCTTTCTTAATTAATACCATATCTACTGTTACCTCAATTTCTTCTGCAATCTTAGCGGTAACAATCGTTGGGATGGTAATTTTATGATCGGCTACCTTCACTTTAAAATTGCTCTTTAGCTGCACCTTACCGTCCTTGATAATTAAAGTTCCAGAGATGGTTCTGTTTTGCTCTACACCGTGTATGTTTAATATCCCAGTGGCAGTAACTTTGTATTCGCCATCCTTCGTATAATCAATGGTTTCGTTGATTTTACCTTTGAAAGTACTTTTAGGAAACTTATCACTTTCCATATACTTTTCATTGAAATGCTCTTGCATGAGCTTGTTCTCGAAGTTAAAGGATGTATTGGTGATGGCAATGGCCAACTCATTGGTTTCTGCTTTTAATACGGCCAACACTGTATTATTTTCTGCCTTGATGTCTTCTACAGGTGTTTTAGAATAAAAACCTACCTTACCAGTTGCTGTGGAGTAAAGCTGGGCTTGGGCAAGGATTCCAAATCCAACCAAGGCCAAACTTAAAACTAATTTTTTCATATATTTTTTCTGTTTATTTAATTGAGTGAGTGAGTACCGAAAATGATGCCAAAGGTGAATTTCCTTTCACAAATGTTTGGTTCAACCCGAAACTTACTTTTTCTTTTTATCAAATGAGAAGGTACGCGCAATGTTAAAACCTAACCTTACTCCACCATCTGCCCAGCTAGTGCTGGTTTCTGCCACCATATGTTGCTCTAACATCCCCCTGCCATTGCTGAGCATAATTTGAAAAACGTGGCCACCTGTTTCGATATCAAATCCGGCAGCCAAATAATTGTAACGTTTGTTTCCGTCTACACTTAGTCTATCTTTTCCATTGAGCATGGGATAATACTCAAAGTTAAACCTAAAGCTACGGTTAAGTTTAATGCTCCCTCCCATTCCCAATGCAAAAATGGTATTGGGGTCGGCCACATATTTTACAATATTGTAATGCACCATGGTGGGCGCTATTTGCAAACTTAAGTAATCATTAAACTTACGCGCCATAATTACTTGATTAAAGTAAGACAAGCGCGACGTAAAGTAATTGTTTCTATCTGGGTTGGCCCAAGTAAGGGTATTCACCGCCATATTACCATAGTAGTTTAAGGTAATGGGTACACCGCCTTTGCCTTTGCTTTGCTTGAGCAACTTAACCTTTAAATTTCCATCATACGATTTTCCAACAGAGCTGCGGGCAAAGCCTAACTGAATGCGGTCGGTAATACCATAATCAAACACCAAACGAATATTGGCTTGGTCTAAACCCCATAGTTGATAGGCACCGCCATTTACCTCGCCAAAGCGATGAAGAATGACAAAATTGAGATGTTTCTTGGCCACATGTTCATTGCTTTGCCCATTTAATATCCGAGTAGATTTAAAGGTTGCAAAAACAGGCACTGGCTTCGAAGGATTATCGTTTTCGAGCATTTGAAGTAAATCATCTTGGGCCATCGCCGAGAGGCTAAGCACAAACAATCCAAGTGAGAGGAGTAATTTTTTCATGCGATTTAATTATTTGGAGCCCCGGCATCAAGCCATTTTTTAAGTTTTGCCAAATCGGTAGCGCTTAAAGCACCTGCCGGTGGCATGTCTTTTTTAACCAATACCCTATTGTTAAAATTGCCATTATCCACCACTACTTTTAAACCAGCATAGTTCATATATCCTGGATGGCAACTTGCGCCGCATTTAGCGTCTAAGAGTGGTTTAACATACCCAGCGTAAGTAACGGCAGTGGTATCCGAGTTATTAAATTCATTTGGGTACAATAGTTCTTCTTTGTCTTTATAGCAGGCGCTCAAGGCCAGCATTAAAACAATACCCATCGTTAGTATTTTTTTCATGTTCAATCGATCGTTAATTTTGTTGTGGTTATTCCATGACAGCTATTACAGCTACCTCCATTAAACGTTGTGCCCATAGAAATGGTTTGATTGTTGGTGGTAATACTTGGATACACGCCCCCTTTGAAATTGATGATTTGGTTAGTATAAAAATTTCCCAAATCATCTACCTCCAGCCTTTTAATAAGACTACCTTGTTTATTGGGTTTTTCCCATAACTCAACTACTGCATTTTTTTGCGCACGCCCTTGAGTAGTAGAAACAGAGCCAGAGATTGTCCACCAGCCAGCTTCTAAAACCGCTTCATTGCCATTTACATTATGACAACTGCCACAATTTTCTCCAAAATTATGACTTTCATCGTCGCCACTTTCAGACGCTACCAAATTTTGTTGCAGTTGCTCGTAGTGCGAACAAGATATCCAGGTAATGCTACCTAAAAATAGAGATAGCCAAATAATTTTTTTCATCTTTTATTGAGGACAAGCATTTGCCAACCAAAGTTGCAAGATTCTTTTGTTACAAGCAGATAAAGGTGTAGAACCTTTAGGCATGGTTCCTCCGATGACACTGCCTACCACATTGCCATTTAAGGTAGCTTGCTTGGCATCTGCATAAGTATGTAACTTAACATTACCACTTGCCAATGAAGCATTATGGCAACCCACACAATAGGTGGTAAGCATTGGGGCTACTTGTTTGCTGTAAGTAACGTTAGCGGTATCGCAATTGGTTTGGTTGCAATCTATTTTTTTTGCCCCTTGGTTAATCCATTTAGCAATTAAAGCAATTTGGGTTGCACTTAATTTGGCTGCTGGTGGGGGCGGCATAATTTTATCTTGTCTAGTTTCTGTAATCACTTCGTACAACTCGCTATTG